>JBGPID010000040.1:0-13503 GCA_041484725.1 Geobacteraceae bacterium
GAAAGTCTAAATAATAATGATAGAGACCCAAGGCAATAGGGTAAAAGTTGGAACCTGCTAACGGGTTGTTTCCCTTTGCGTTCTTTGCGTTCTTTGCGCGAAACTAGTCTTTTATTGCCTTATTTGGAATTTGTTATCTGGTACTAACTAATCAGTGGCGGAAGTGCCGCATGCCGGTAAACACCATCGCCATTCCATGTTCATCAGCGGCCCGGATCACCTCTTCGTCGCGGATACTCCCGCCCGGCTGGATAATTGCGGTGACCCCGGCTTCCGCCGCGGCATCCACCCCGTCGCGGAAAGGGAAAAAGGCATCGGAGGCGAGAACCGTCCCCTTAGTGGGGAGCTGGGCCTTCTGCACGGCTATCCGGGAGGAATCGACCCGCGACATCTGGCCGGCGCCGATCCCTACGGTCTGTTCCCTGTTGGTGAAAACTATGGCGTTGGACTTCACATGCTTGCAGACCTTCCAGGCAAAATCGAGGGCAGCCAGCTCATTGGCGGAAGGTTTTCGTGCCGTGACCACCCTGCAATTGGCTGCCCGTACAATCCCCAGGTCACGACCCTGGATGAGCAGCCCGCCGACGACCTTTTTCAGGTCGTAACCTTCCTGTTCGCTGCCGGCAAGGATCGGCACCTGCATGACCCGGACATTTTTCTTGGCCTTGAAGATTTCCAGGGCCTCCTCGGTATAACCCGGGGCAACGACCGCCTCCAGGAAAGTGGATGAGAGCTCCTTGGCCGCCGCCCCGTCAACGATCCTGTTGAAGCCGACGATCCCGCCGAAGGCCGAAACCGGGTCACACTCCCGCGCCTTCAGGTAGGCGTCGAGCGGCGTCCTGGCCAGGGCGACCCCGCATGGATTGGTATGCTTGATGATGACCGCCGCTGCCTGGTCATGGAACTCCTTGACCGTTTCGATGGCGCCATCCAGGTCGATAATGTTGTTGAAGGAGAGCTCTTTCCCCTGCAGCTGCACGGCATTGGCCACAGATGGCTCACGGACCGACTTTTCCAGATAAAAGGCAGCGGACTGGTGGGGGTTCTCTCCGTAGCGGAGGTCCTGGACCTTTTTCACCTGCAGGGTAAAGGTGGCGGGATACTCCTCGATCTTTTCGCCGAGACGTGCCCCCAGATAGTTGGAGATCGCCCCGTCATAGGCCGCGGTATGCTGGAAGACCTTGACCGCCAGATTGAAATTGGTCTTCACCCCGACGGCACCGTTGTTTTCAGCCATTTCGGCCAGCACTCGCCGGTAGTCCGCGTGGTCAACGATAACCGTGACATCGGGATAGTTCTTGGCCGCGCTGCGGAGCATTGTGGGACCACCGATATCGATATTCTCGATGGCCTCCTCCATGGTGCAACCCTCTTTCTCCACCGTGGCCTCGAAGGGATAGAGGTTCACCACCACCATGTCGATCGGCTCGATACCGTACTCCTTCATCTTCGCCACATGGGCCGGATTGCTCCGCATCCCCAAAAGGCCGCCGTGCACCTTTGGGTGCAGGGTCTTGACCCGACCGTCGAGCATCTCGGGAAAACCGGTGAACTGGGAAACATCCATAACCTCCAGGCCGGCATCCCTGAGCAGCTTGGCAGTGCCGCCGGTGGAAAGTATCTCTACCTTGGATCTTGCCAGTTCCTTGGAAAACTCGACGATGCCGGTCTTGTCGGAAACGCTGATCAACGCACGGGTTATCTTTGCCATTTTAATTCAACTCCTTTTTAACGTGAGGCGACTTCTAACTCCTCACTCCTCACACTTTACTGATTTGAGACGTGGGAAATTCATCTGCTCCAGAAAATGCTTCGCAAAGGCAGGGGTGCCGGAAAGGGGGACCACCCGGATCGCTCCCGCCAGCCTGTCAATCGCTTCCATGCCGCGGCGCGCGCGGATTCCCTTCTCCACCCCGGCAAGTGCCCCTTCCCGGATAAATCTGCATATCTTTAGCATCTTTTCGGGCAAAATTCCAACGTTTTTTAGGGCCTCGGGTTCGAGCGTCGCACCGAAGGAACCGGTGAGGATCACTTCCTGAACGGCCTCAAGAGTTATTCCTGAACGCTCGGAAAGGACCTCTATTCCCGCCCGGATGGCGGCCTTTGCCAGTTGCAGCTGACGGAGATCCTGCTGGCCCAGGTAAATTATCCGCTGAGCATCACGGTAGAGGATAAATGCTGCTTCCCCATTCATTTCGATGATCCGGTTGGCCAGATTGGAGGTAATTTCCGCCGTGGCCCGGAGACGGCCGGTATGATCGAGCAACCCCGCCCGCAACAGCTCCGCAACCGTCTCCATCACCCCGGAGCCGCAGATTCCAAGGGGAACCCCGCCACCCAGGGTGGTTAGAATCACCCTCTCCCCTTCCAGGCGTAGGCCGCTGATTGCCCCGGGCAGGGCAGCCATGCCGCATGCCAGATTTCCCCCTTCGAAGGCGGGGCCGGCTGCGGCGGATGTGGCAAATATCTTCTCTCCCAGCGCGAGGGCGAGTTCGCCGTTGGTTCCCAGGTCGAGGAAAAGACGGGGAGAAGGGACAGGGGACAGGGGACAGGTAACGTCAACCCCATAGAGAAAGGCTACCAGGTCGCCGCCGACAAATCCGCCCGGCAGGGGGAAAATGAATGCGGGAACCGCCATATCCCAGCCGAGTTCCGCACTGTTGATCCTCCTGCCGGAGGTGAAGAGGGGACGATAGGGCGGAAAGGCGAGAGATGTGACCGGCAGCCCCAACAGTAGATGCTCCATGGCGGGATTGCCCGCCACGGCAACGAGTTTCACACTCTCTGCGGGGAGACCGGCCATGAGGAGGAGTTTCCGGGCCAACTGCTGCAAGGTGCCATTGACCAGCCCTGTCATCCTCTGCAGGGTGCCCGCCGACTTAAGGGCGGCATCGAGGCGCGACACCACGTCGAGGCCGAATTCCCGCTGGGGGTTGAGAGCCCCCGACATTGCCAGCCGTTCGCAGGTCCGCGGATCTATCAGCGCAGCGGCGATAGTTGTGGTGCCGAGATCGAAGGCTATGGCCAGGTTTCCAGGAAGATTCAATCAGACGCTCCCGACGGCTGCCACGTTAGGCCAAGGTCCTTCAAGGCGCTTTGCAGAGCCGCCGTGCCCGGTTTGCCGGCTCAACCCGCCGCCTTAACCATGGATGTCAATTTGATAATCTTGTTTGTCACGCTCCACATTCTCCCAAGATATCCCGGCACCATCGACCTTCATCCTTTTATATACACCCGCGGCACCCTCTTGCTGATCCCGCAGAATATCTCGTAGGGGATGGTTCCGGTTTTTTCCGCCAGTTCTTCCGCATGGATGCAGTTCCCTTCACGGTCGCAGCCGAGCAGGGTCACATCGTCTTCCACTGCCACGCCGGGGATTTCGGTCACATCCAGCATTATCCAGTCCATGCAGACCGAGCCGATGACCGGGGCGCGCTTCCCCCTGACAATGGCCTCTCCCCGGTTGGTCAGTGCACGGCTGTAACCATCGGCGTAACCGACCGGCACGCTGGCAACCAGGGTCTTCCCCTCCGCCACATAGCGCCTTGCATAGCTTATGCTGGTTCCCGGCTCCACCCACTTGAGCATCGCCACCTTGCTTTTAAGCCGCATCACCGGCTTAAGGTCGATCATACCCTGAAAATCAGCGGACGGCAAGGCCCCGTAGAGGGCAATACCGGGGCGGACCAGGTTGCAGAACGGCAGGTCCCTGCTGAAGGCGGCGGCGCTGTTGGCGATATGTATGTAGCGGGGAGAAAATCCCTGCTCTCCGGCTGCCTCGATCACCCCGGCAAATATCTCCGCCTGCCGGTCGGTGTAACCCCGGCTTTGCGCGTCAAGCTCGTCCGCCGATGCAAAGTGGGAGATGATCCCCTCCAGCTGAACGTTCTTCATCCCTTTCAGTTTCTCAAAAAACGCTTGAGCATCCGTATAGGGGATTCCCAGACGGCCCATACCGGTATCTATTTTCACATGGACCTTCGCTTTCCGGTAGAGCTTGCCTGCGACATAGTTCAGCAGTCTCGCCTGTTCCGGAGAAAAGATGGTCGTGGAGAGGTTGAAGCCGATGCATTTTTTTTCCTGCCCCGGATAGAGCCCCCCCAACACCAGCACCGGCCGGTCGATGCCGCTTTTCCTGAGCTGTATCCCTTCGGCCAGAAATGCGACACCAAAGGCATTCACCCCGAGAGATTCCAGCTCCATGGCGATATCCATAAAGCCGTGGCCGTAAGCGTCCGCCTTGACGACCGCCAGGATGTCGCAGCCGCGAGGGATGACCTTTTTTATCAGGAAGAAATTGTGCCGCAAAGCGGACAGATCAATTTCCGCAACGGTAGGACGACTTTCCATATAAATAAATCCATTTTGCTTTAATTTGCTTCAGGTTTCCGATCGCCGCAGCACCAGCGCCAGCCGCCAGGTGCCAGCCGCTTGTTTCCCGTCTCTGGCCCCCAATTTTGTACCACTTCTCCCCCGTAGTGTAAAGTCAAAACCGGCGGATTAAACCCGGAAAACCGTTGACTTCCCCTGAAAATTACTTTAGCCTTAATGTCATGAAGTAGAACTTAGGCCAGCTGGGGGAGTTCGCGAGAACTGAGATGGGCTTCGCCCAAACCCTTTGAACCTGAACCGGCTCATACCGGCGTAGGAAAGCGGCGCAACTTCCGATTTTCAGAAACTGTCAGGGAAGCCGTGACCTTTTGTCGCGGCTTTTTGCTTTTTTAGCCCAAAAAGGCATTTGTTCGCGCAAAGTCGCAAAGGGCGCAAAGAAAATCAAATACTTATTGAAACCAACACTCAAACCAATTGGGTACAAGACTTAAGTCCCGAGAATAGCCTGGTTTACTTTGCGTTCTTGGCGTGCTTTGCGCGAGACCGCTTTTTCCAGGTTAACCGGTTTCCATCCGGAGACTCCGGATGAGAAACTAACATCAAGGCCCGTTCATGGAACGCAAACAGGATTTCTTACGGCTGGTGGTGGACAGGGGGACCCCCGCTTTCACCCTGAAAGGGGTTTACCTCATCACCGACCAGGGCGACCGCCTTGTGGAAAGGGTGGAGAGCGCCCTCAGCGGCGGGATATCCGCGCTCCAGTACCGCAACAAGCGGAAAAAGGATCCCGACCTGTTCACCCTGGGAATGGAGATCAAACGGCTCTGCGCCAGGGCGAAGGTCCCCTTTATCGTCAACGACGATCCGGGGCTTGCTCTGGAGCTCGATGCGGACGGTCTCCACCTGGGGCAGAAAGACGGCGATCCTGCAGAGGCCCGGCGCCTGCTGGGACCTAAGCGGATCATCGGCGTCTCTACCCATACCTTGGCTGAGGCGCTCCGGGCGGAAGCCGCCGGGGCCGATTATATCGGCTTCGGCGCCATCTATCCGACCGCAAGCAAAGAGATTCAGCATCTGGCGGGGCCTGATACCCTGGCGGAAGTAAGAGACAAAATCAGGATTCCGATCGTGGCCATAGGCGGCATAAACCGCGATAATGCCCTCCCCGTCATCGACCGGGGCGCCGACGCGATTGCGGTTATTTCCGCGGTGCTGGGAAACCGGGAGCCGGGTCTGGCTGCTGCCGAACTGTCGCTCCTCTTCAACAGGAGAGCGGAATTCCCGCGCGGCAAGGTATTGACCATCGCCGGCAGTGACTCCGGAGGGGGGGCGGGCATCCAGGCGGACCTCAAGACCATCACGCTGCTGGGCTCCTACGGGGCATCGGTCATAACCGCCCTCACCGCCCAGAACAGCCGCGGTGTCACCGCTATCCATTCGCCCCCCCCCTCATTCGTAGGGGAACAGCTGGACGCGGTCCTCTCCGACATCCCGGTCGATGTGGTGAAGACCGGCATGCTCTATTCACCCGAAATAACCGCACTGGTAACGGATAAGCTGCGCGAATACGGCCGAAAGATTGTCGTGGTCGATCCGGTCATGACCGCCAAGGGGGGCGCAACACTCATGACAAGGGAGTCGTTGATCATCCTCAAAGAGCGCCTCGTCCCACTCGCGTACCTGTTGACCCCGAACATCCCCGAGGCGGAGAAGCTTACCGGGCTCACCATCGTCGATGAGGAGGGTATGCAGGAGGCCGCCAGGGCGCTCTGCCGCATGGGGGCAAGGAATGTTCTGGTCAAGGGGGGACACCTCTCCGAAGGGGTCGCAGTGGATATCCTCTTCGACGGCAGCGGCTTCACCCGTTTCACGGTGCCGCGCATCCTCACGAAAAATACCCACGGCACCGGCTGCACATTCGCTTCGGCCATCGCCGCCTTTCTCGCCCAGGGTGAGCCACTCCCCGTGGCCGTGGCCCGTGCCAAGGAGTTCGTCACCCTCGCCATAAAACTCGCCCAACCGCTGGGCAAGGGGCGCGGGCCGGTGAATCACTATCTGGCTGCGAGAGACTTAAAAACTAGGTAAAGGTAAAGGTAGAGGTAAAGAACTTCATGTTCAAGTCTTTTAAAGAGATGCCGGTCTGGCAGCATGCCATTGAAGTTGCCGAAACTATACACGCGATAACCGACAATCTTCCCAAAAAGGAGGATTACGGTTTCACATCACAAATTCGCCGTTCTGCCCTCAGCATATCCGCCAATATTGCCGAGGGTTACGGCCGTAAGCATACGCTTGATAAAATCAATTTTTACTATAACGCACGTGGTTCCTTGACCGAAACCCAGAGTCACCTTGAATATGCGAAAAAGGTCGGCTACATTAGCAAAGAAGATGCTGAAATCGTCGATGAAACTCTCATCAAACTTTATCACGAGATCAATAAGATCATAACAACATTGAGAGACTCATCCGGTTAGTCTTTACCTTTACCTTTACCTTTACCTTTACCTTTACCTTTACCTCTACCTTTACCTTGGAGTTCTTATGACACAGCTCGAATACGCCCGCAAGGGCAAGATTACCGACAAGATGCAGGAAGCGGCCCTGGCCGAAGGGGTCTCTCCGGAATTTATCCGTGACGGCATTGCCGCGGGGAACATCATCATCTGCCACAACGTGAAACACCGGAACGCCCCTCCCCTGGCGGTGGGGCGCGGACTGCGCACCAAGATCAACGCCAACATCGGCACCTCCGCCGACGACCTGGATATCGCCAAGGAGCTGGAAAAAGCGCGGGTGGCCGTACAGAGCGGCGCCGACGCCATCATGGACCTCTCCACCGGCGGCCCGGTCGACGAGATCCGCCGCGCCATCATTGCCGAAACCGGCGCCTGCATCGGCTCGGTCCCCCTTTACCAGGCCGCCCTCGACGCCGTGCGCACCAGGAAGAAGGCGATCGTCGACATGACCGTGGACGACATATTTGCCGGGATCGTCAAGCATGCCGAGGATGGGGTTGACTTCATCACGGTCCACTGCGGGGTGACGAGGAGTACGGTGGAGCGGATGCGCAACGAAGGGCGGATCATGGACGTGGTCTCGCGCGGCGGCGCCTTCACCGTCGAGTGGATGAACTGGAACAACCGGGAAAACCCTCTGTACGAGCATTTCGACCGGCTGCTGGAGATCACCAAAGAGTACGACATGACCCTCTCCCTGGGGGACGGGTTCCGCCCCGGCTGCCTGGCCGACGCCACCGACCGGGCCCAGATCCATGAGCTGATCCTGCTCGGGGAGCTGACCCAGCGAGCCCAGGAGTTCGGCGTCCAGGTGATGATCGAGGGCCCGGGCCATGTCCCGATAAACCAGATCGAGGCCAACGTCCTCCTGCAGAAACGGCTCTGCCACGGCGCCCCCTTCTATGTGCTGGGGCCGCTGGTCACAGATATCGCCCCCGGCTACGACCATATCACCTGTGCCATCGGCGGGGCAATCGCGGCGGCCGCCGGGGCCGACTTTCTCTGTTATGTGACCCCCAGCGAGCACCTCCGCCTCCCCACCGTGGAAGACGTACGCGAAGGGGTGATGGCGGCTCGCATCGCCGCCCACGCCGGCGACATCGCCAAGGGGGTCAAGGGGGCCATGGACAAGGATATAGCCATGGCCCGCTGCCGGAAGAAGCTCGACTGGGAGGGGCAGTTCGACCTCGCCATCGACCCGGAAAGGGCCAGGCGGCTCAGGGCTGAGTCGGGTGTCGCCGATCATGGAGCCTGCACCATGTGCGGCGAGTTCTGCGCCTACAAGGTTATGGACGACGCCATGGCTAAAAAGCGCTGACCACCCTCCCCTGCCGGCCTCTGTCAAGGGGCTTCTCACGTTGGGAACAGGGTTTCTCTCGCAGAGGCGCTGAGATGCAGGGCATTATTCTTCAAGTCAGAAATCGAGCGGGCTTTCCGGCTCTTTGATCGTCCTGACCGGTACGCAATGCAAGTAGATCATCGTTGTCTTCAGGCTCGCGTGCCCCAGCAGCTTCTGAATGACGCGGATGTCGTAATAATTCAGGTGATTAGACTGAAGGCTGAAGACTGAAGGGAAAACTAATCATCCCGCAATGATCGAATCAAGCCATTCAAGACCTTCTCGGTTTCGATGATTTTTGGTTCAATCAGTGACAAATCCTGGCTATTCAAGAACTCCAAGCGATTTGACAAACTAAGCTGATAATGCAATTCCCTCAAAGAGCCGAAGGCGATTGAAAGGAACCTTAAATAATCCGCCTGGCTGTCCCGTGCGCAGCCCTCAACAATATTTGAAGGGACTGAAACCGCTGCCCTCCGTATTTGAGATATCAGACCATACAGCTCTTCTTTCGGAAAACCCACTGTTATTCGATAAACTAACAGCGCCACTTCGTCAGCCAATTCAAATGCCTTGAGTTTGGTATGATCGCGCATGTTTTCCCCCTTCGGTCTTCAGCCTTCAGCCTTCAGTCTATGTGGAACGCCTGATTCTGGGTAGATGCCGCTACATGACATTTCACCGCCAGGAAAGTCAGGTATTCTTTGACGTCGGCGGTAGACAATTCCTGCGGTGGCTTGTTTTTAAGAAATCTTTGGAACTGGCGGGACCATAAGGCATAGGTCTGAAGGGTCTTACGGGAATAGTGCCGAACCTTTATCTCCGCGGCCATGTTTTCAAGGACTTTATCCCATTCCGGCGAAGCGGACCTTTCCTGATAGCCTGCTTCGATGAATTGGGACCTTCGTGTGGCGTCAGTTGAATATCGCGGTGAATCATCCGAAATAAAAAAAGTTTCTTGCGTTGGTTGCGGGCTCAATTGCTCCGGCCTTGAAGCCGCCGGCTTGTCGTCGTTTTCGATGGCATTACGATTATTCACTTCTTCATCACTTTTCTGGGAGAGGTCATTTTCACTTTGGCCCCTCTCGGCAAGTGAAGTTGCCTCTATCACTGGTCCTGAATTACCATCATGCGAGGATACGCCAGTACGATTCAGCATTTCAAAATAGAGTGAAACCGCATGGGCGGCCCGCTTTCGCTGTCCTACATACTGCTTTTTCTCCTTTAGCTTTTCGCAAAAAAGCCGAACGCGCCCGGATTTGGAATCCGGCACAAGATATTTGTCGCAGAAATCCAGGTAATAGCGGAGCCACTTTTTGTACTCCGTAAAACGAGCCATGGGAATCTTCATTTTATTGAGATGCGAGACATATTCGTTGAACAGGGCGTTCGGGATCAGCAACATATTATTTCCTTTTTGACTAATTTAATTAACAGGTGTATATAACGGCTAACCTTGGAATTTTCCCAAAATAGCGAATGGAATGTTGGCCGGTTCCCTCTCAACAATCCATATGGAATGTTTTATGGTTATGCTATTCTATATGATATAGATAGTTACGTCAATGATAAAGATTGTGTGAAAATTGGGCAGTTGAGCAGGGGCAGATCAAATACGAGATCGCGCGCCTTCGGCGCGCGATCGGCCCCCGCGGGTGACCCGCTTTCCCTGCGCCGAGCGCCGATCACGCGAGTGGACCCGACCTATGGGCGGGTCACCCCCGGGGGCCGTTGGGCGGCTTCGGGCTGTACAGGAGTGAAGTCTCATGAAGCAATACGAACAACACGACATGGAAGAAAAGGTCAATGCGTCGCTTGAAGCCCTACTGAAGAACGACCTCTTCCTTCTTCAGAATGATGTGAACGAACGCTCTATCTCACATAAGCTGGCCGAATATTTACAGGCCGGTTTCCCCGAATGGCATGTTGACTGCGAATATAATCGTGACCACGAACGAACCAAACAACTAACATATCCGTTGCCTAGCGAGCCAATTGATAGTCTAAAAGCTAGAACGGTATACCCCGACATTATCATTCACCGAAGAAACACCAGCCATAATCTTCTTGTGATCGAAATGAAAAAAGAGACAAATATAGAGCGTGATGACGAAGAAAAGGACAAGAACAAACTCCGGGCTTTTCTCAAGAATCCATACAGTTACCAACATGGTCTTTTTATCGCCTTTGCATCCGACGGAACCCCCAGACTGGATTGGTTCCAACCGGATAACGCGATAGAGTGAACGGGAAAAAGGGGACAAATTTATTTTAGCGAATGCAACCTGATAATGCGGTTCCCAACCAGAAAATAAGACCGGTCAAGCCGGTCAATTCCCACGACGTTATACAAAACCGAAAAAACTGAATTAAACCCGAGAACCGAGCGCCCTGGGGTGCAAAAAACCGAGGGACAGGAGGTAGCGAAGTGATACCACATTTTAACCTCGCATTAACTAGCCTAAACACAGCGATGGGACTAGGTAAGACGCTTTTGGATATCCGTGATTTCGCTAAGGCGCAAGAAGCGCTGATTGAGTTTAACAAAGCGATTATTGACGCGCAGAGCCAAATCATGGCGGCCCAAAATGAGCAATCGTCTTTGAGACAACAAATTGACGAACTTAAACAAGAATGTGTGCGTCTTAAAGACTGGAGTAGCGAGAGACAACAATACACACGAAAAGAAATAGGACCTGGTGTCTTTGCTTATGTCGCGAATGAGTGTGTGGGAGAATTTGAGAGCGAACATAAGCTTTGTTGCAATTGTTTCGACCATCAAGAGAAATCCACACTTCAGCAAAGTTTTGTTGTTACCGATTCTCGTTATACTGTCCTGGCTTGTCATAATAAATGCCCCGATTTAAAATTTAAGCATTATCTTCAGTGACTGCGAACTAAAAAGGAGAACCAAAATGACGAAAGAAACCAAAATGATTATTGCTTCTAACCTCACTAATGCAGCTTTTCTCCGCGAACAGCTGTTAAAGGGTGGCCAACCAGCTATGCAGACAAAAGATGTTGTCATGCAGATTTTTTCAGAATTTGTAGACCTTCTGGATAAGAAGTATCCCGAAAAGTAGAAAAAGCCAGTAATGATCGTGCTTTGGAAAGCAACCAATCAATTTCGCCGACTGTCATGTTTTGTCCTCTAAAGGATTCCAGGAGTTCAATTGCCTTTTGAGTGAACTCCGGTTCTGGTGATATTCCTGAATCTAAGTGGAGCATAGTATCTTGCATTTCCGCTCTCCTTTTTCTCTCCCCAAAGGGAGGTCAAGGAGTGCTTGCCGGAAATGACGGAATGTCATAACCAGCAAAAAGCAGCGGACAAGCCGCTGTTTTCGCACCCCGTTGAACAGAAGAGAAAAATGAAAAAACTACTATCAGAAGCAAACCCAGAACTTAGAGAAGAGTGGCACCCATCGAAAAACGACGAACTGATTTTTGATGATCTCTATCAAACCACGACCAGAAAAGCATGGTGGCGATGTAAAAATGATCCTCCTCATGAGTGGCAAGCAAGTATCCGAAGCCGTGCTATCAGTAAAAATGGTTGCCCATTCTGTTCAGGTCGTTTCATATCGCTCGAAAAATCGATTGTTTCACTATTCCCAGAAATTGCGACTGAGTGGCATCCCACAAAAAACGAGAATCTAAAACCTGAACACGTTGCCCCATATACAATGAAAAGGGTATGGTGGCAATGCGAGCTCGGCCATGAGTGGCATAGTAAAATTAATTATAGGACAACAACTTCTTCAAAATGTCCTGAATGTGCTCTCATCGCAAAATCACTGGCAATTACTCATCCCGACATTTCAACCGACTGGCATTCAGAAAAGAACTTACCCCTGACCCCCTATAAAGTTTCACATGGTATGAGTAAATTGGTTTGGTGGAGATGCCAAAATGGCCATGAATGGCAGGCTCAGATTGCAAGCCGTGTAAGTAGTCTCACTGGGTGTCCGTTTTGCGCAAAGCCCTCACCTAACAATACCCGATTGAATATATCGCTTACAGATTCTAACCCAGAGCTGGCGAAACAGTGGCATCCAACAATGAATTTGCCGCTTACACCCGAGAAAGTAACTCCAGGGGTGTCAAAAAAAGTTTGGTGGATATGCCCACACAATAAGGACCATATCTGGCAATCAACTGTCAGAGGTCGTGTCATGGGCAAAGGTTGCCCTCATTGCTTAACTAGTCCTAGCCTTGCAGAAAAATTCCCGGAAATGGCTAAAGAATGGCATCCATCTAAAAATGGTGAGCTAACACCGTCTGATGTTACATATGGGAGCGCACGAAGAGTATGGTGGCAATGCTCTGAATATCCTGAACATGAATTTGAATCGTCGGTAACGAATCGAACGGCGCGAGGCAAAAAGAAGGGCTGTCCGATCTGCGCAGGGATAATAGTTTCGCCTGCTACCAGCCTAGAGTTCAATCATCCTGAAGTTGCAATCGAATGGCATAAAACAAAAAATGAATCGTTGACGCCAAGAGATGTGACTCGTGCAAGCGCTAAAAAGGTGTGGTGGACTTGCTCCGTCAATCCAGCTCATGAGTGGCAAGCTCAAATCAAGAACAGAACTGTACTTGGTTCAGGTTGCCCAATTTGCGGCATCAAGAGACTTCAAGAGGCACTCTATGAATCTGCACAAGCAAATGCCGAGTTTTACAAAACTTTCACCAAATCCATTGAATCCCTCAGAAATATAGCCAATCAAGAATTCCCGCAAAAAGGCGCTATTCAGCAGCCCCTCTTCAGAATGGTTTATGCGTCAACAATCACCGCAATGGAAACATATTTATGTGACGCTTTCCTTCATAAAATACTCAATAATGAGAAATTGATTGATAAACTTCTTACATCAATGCACGAATTCAAGGAAAAGAAATATTCAATAACTGAAATACTGGATTGGAAAAATCAGACCCGTAAAAAGGTAGGCGATTACTTACTTGATATTGTTTGGCACAATCTGCCAAAAGTTCATAATTTGTATGAAAACGTATTAGGTATTACCTTTCCATCAACCATTGAAAGAATTCATAAATTCATAGCAATAAGACATGATCTAGTTCACAGAAACGGCAGAACCAAAAGTGGAAGGTTTCACATAATCAAGTTGTTTGAAATAGAGGCATTATTTGAAGACGTTGAGGGCTTCGTCAAACACATAGACGAACAAATAAATTTACTCCCTGAATGATGAAGATGACACGAACTAACCATAATGAATTAATCTGTTCAATAAAGATCGTTTCGACCTATAGCAAACAAATCAAAGTTATAAAATCAAATAAACCGAA
>JBGPID010000041.1:0-13477 GCA_041484725.1 Geobacteraceae bacterium
CGCCGTCAGAATGATCCTTCGGACATCCGCCCGGCGATGGCCTTGAAGCGACTGGAATACCGCGCTGTGCTCGCTGTCAACCGGATAGAGTCTTACCCCTTTCTCTTTCACCATCCCCATGATGAGACGGCCAGCGGTCACCAGAGTCTCCTTGTTGGCCAGGGCAAGATCCTTACCTGCTCTTACGGCCGCGGCGGTCGGCACCAGTCCGGCTGCACCGACTATCGCCGCCACCACCATCTCCGCCTCGTCCGCGGTCGCCACTGCGATCATGCCCGGTACCCCGTGCATTATTTCCGGTTTTTTGCCGGTCAGCATTGTCCCCAGTTCCCTGGCCGATTCCGCGGTAATGACCGCCACCAGTTGCGGCGAAAATGCCTCAATCTGCTTGCGTAACAGCTCCAGATTACTCCCCGCGCTGAGCGCAACCACCTTGAACCTGTCGGGATGAGCGGCAACTATTTCCAAGGTACTTACACCGATGGAACCGGTGGAACCGAGTATACTGATTTTTTTCATATGTCCTCTACCTTAACAACGTCGATCTATTCTGCAGAGACCGGTTTTCCCGTTTATACGCGGGGAAAAGCATCACGCAGTGCATCCGCTACCTCTGCATAAAGACAAAGCAGGCATAGTAAAAAGCCGCCGGGGCAGCAAAAAGTATACTGTCCAACCGATCGAGGACACCGCCGTGACCCGGGAAGATCGTGCCGGAATCCTTTACCCCGAAGCTTCGTTTCAAAAACGATTCGAACAGATCTCCCAGCTGCCCGAAGATTCCCAGCAGGAGCGCCGTCGCCAGAGAATCAAAAACGGTAAGAGCGGGGAAAAAGGTGGCTTGGGCAATGAATGCGCCGATAACACTGCCGGCCAGACCGCCAACCGCGCCTTCCACGCTCTTGTTGGGACTTACGACCGGATAGAGTTTTCTCCTGCCGAAATTGCAGCCGACATAGTAAGCGCCGCTGTCCCCGGCCATGACGATAACCATCAGGAGAAAAATCCACTGGATCCCGTTGGGCAAGCCCCTGAGCAGCAGCAGGTGACCAAGAAGTAACGGCACATAGAGGAAACCCATGAAAAGCAGTGCCACCTCCCCGGCTGCTGTCTTGATATTCCTGAATGTGAAGAGGAAAACCAGCCCGAAGGAAATAACCGCTATAGTCAGTGCCGGAAGGAGGACGGTACTGTCCGGGTAAAGGAATGCCAGCAGCAGCAGGGCGCCGGCAAAGGAGGCCGAAAGCCCCACCCCTCTCCTTTCAGGCAGTGCCATCCGGTAGAACTCGAAGAGTCCCAAAAGGGTTAGAAGGAGCAGAAAACCGGCAAACAGGAAAAAGCTCCCTTTGAGAAGCAGCAGGATGAGCAGGGGCAGAGCTATGACTGCCGTTAGCACTCTTTTGATGGTCGGCTCCTATACGATGACGGGAAGGCAGATCTTTCGTGGCTGTCCATCCAGCAGATACCGGGAAGCTGCCTGTCCCGTCATTTTCAGTTCCTGTTGTTCAACTGACCGCTGGTGCGTCCGAAACGTCTTTCCCTGGCCTGATATACGCTTAAGGCCTGATAAAGCTGATCACTATCGAAATCGGGCCAGTTTACGTCGGCAAAATAGAGTTCCGTATACGCAAGCTGCCAAAGGAGAAAGTTGCTGATCCGCATCTCACCGCTGGTTCTCAGGAGGAAATCAGGTTCGGGCAAATCCGCTGTATAAAGGTGACCGGCGAAAAGTGTCTCATCATCAGCCGTGGCCTTTCCTGCGGCGATATCAACGGCCATCAGCCTGGCGGCCCGGACGATTTCCTGACGGGCGCCGTAAGAGAGCGCCAGGGTCAGCACCATGCCGGTGTTTGCCGAGGTCTTTAAAAGGGCTTCATCCACGACACCATTCACATCCCCTGGAAGGTCATCCCGGTTGCCGATCACGTTAAAACGGATATTGTTCTGCATCATCCGGGGGGTTTCAGTTTTGATGTATTTCTTCAGAAGCGCCATCAGTGCCTTTACTTCGGTTTTCGGGCGCAGCCAGTTTTCCGCGGAGAAGGCAAATAAAGTCAAATAGGCGATGCCCAGCTTGGAGCACTCTTCAACGACCATTCTGGCGGTCTCCACCCCCTTCTGGTGGCCGATTATCCTTCTCAGCATCCGTTCCTGCGCCCAGCGGCCATTTCCATCCATTATGATGGCCATGTGCCGGGGGAGCTTTTCCCTTTGTAATTTATGCATGACAACTCGCGCTTTAATTAATCATTCTGCGTGCTGATAACTGCATTTTGCCTGAAATGTAACGAGACAAGATACTACAGTTTTACCCCAAAAACAAAAAACCCCCTTTAATTCAGGGGTTGGGTGGATTTAATCATAAAATGACCAACTACGCAAGCAAAAAATATGGGGAAAGAGTCTCTCTCTTTCCCCTTTGCCGGACCGGCGTGAGCTAAAGCTAGACCTCCATTACCTCTTTTTCCTTATGGGCCAGTACTTCATCAATCTTGGCCACATAACTGTTTGTCACGTCCTGGACCTCTTTTTCCGTCCGTTTCAGATCGTCTTCGGAAATCTTTTTGTTCTTTTCCAGCTTTTTCAGTTCATCGATAGCGTCACGCCGGTTATTCCTTGCGGCAACCTTGGCCTCTTCCGCCATTTTCTTGAGCTGTTTGACGATATCTTTCCGCCTCTCTTCGGTGAGGGCGGGAAGATTGAGGCGGATCACCTTACCGTCATTGGCAGGGGTAATACCCAGGTTTGCATTCATGATCGCCTTTTCGATAACCGGGATCATCTTGGTTTCCCAGGGCTGCAGATTTATGGTTCGCGGCTCGGGTACCGACAGCGTCGCCACCTGGCTTAAGGGAGAAGGAGTTCCGTAATAATCTATCCGGATATCGTCCAGAAGCCCGAGATTTGCCCTGCCGGTGCGTATTTTCTGATAATCACGGCGCAGCGCTTCGACGGTCTTGTCCATATGTATTTTCATATGCATGATGACTTCTTTTGTCATGTCACTCTCCTTTCACGATGGTGCCGATTTCCTCGCCGAAAACCACTTTTTTCACATTTCCGCAAGTAGTAACGTCAAACACGATGATAGGGAGGTTGTTATCCATGCAGAGCGACGTAGAGGTGGCATCCATTACCTGCAGACCTTTTTTCAGCACGTCGATGTAGGTAAGACGGGAAAACTTGACGGCGTTCGGATCTTTTTTCGGGTCGGCGGTGTAGACCCCGTCCACCTTGGTTCCCTTCAAAATCACGTCGGCGCCGATCTCCATGGCCCTCAGACTTGCGGCAGTGTCGGTAGTGAAATAGGGATTACCGGTGCCTGCGCCGAAAATGACCACCCTCCCCTTTTCCAGATGTCTGATGGCACGGCGGCGGATATAAGGCTCCGCTACCTCCTGCATGGCAATGGCTGACTGGACCCGTGTGAATACGCCGATCTGTTCCAGAGCATCCTGCAAGGCAAGCGAGTTTATCATGGTGGCGAGCATCCCCATATAGTCGGCGCTGGCCCGGTCCATCCCCTTGGAAGAAGCGGCCAGGCCGCGGAAAATATTACCGCCGCCGATTACGATTGCCAATTCCACCCCGCATTCGACCACTTCTTTGATTTCATTGGCAATTTTGGTGATGGTCTGGGGATCAATGCCGTAACCCTGTTCGCCTGCCAGCGCTTCACCGGAAAGTTTCAATAAAACCCGCTTATAGTACGGCTCGCCCATATTTGCATCCACCTCATAAAATTTGGTGAATCAGAACAGCTAATTAGTTTCATCCGGAAACTCCGGATGAGAAAAGACGGCACAAAAAAAGCCGGCCATCGCAATGGCCGGCTCTGGCACCGTCAGACGCCGACCGCAGCAGCAACCTCTGCGGCGAAGTCACTTTCCTTTTTGGCCAGTCCCTCGCCAAGAACGAACCTGGCAAAACGACGAATGGAAATATTTTCACCTATGGTTGCGATGGTCTCGTTGAGATATATCTGGACCGTTTTGTCCGCATCTTTCACGAACGGTTGTTCCAGAAGGCATATTTCCGCATAAAACTTGGTGATCTGCCCCTCTATGATCTTCTCGATGATGTTGTCAGGTTTTCCGGTTTCCCGGGCCTTGGCCCGGTAAATCTCTTTCTCGCGCTCGATCACGGCATCAGGGACTTCCTCGCGGCGCACATACTGCGGGTAGGCAGCGGCGATATGCATGGCAACGTCCTTTACAAAAGACTTGAAGGTTTCATTCTTGGCCACGAAATCGGTCTCGCAGTTCACTTCCACTAACACACCGATCTTGCCGCCGGCATGGATGTAAGAACCCACGACTCCCTCGGTGGCAATCCGCCCTGCCTTTTTCGAGGCAGCGGCAAGCCCCTTCTTCCGCAGATAGTCGATAGACTTTTCCATGTCTCCGGCGGTTTCAGTCAGGGCCTTCTTACAATCCATAAGTCCTGCGCCGGTGGCCTTTCTCAGTTCATTTACCTGTGCGGCTGTAATGCTCACTTTATCCTCCGGATGACGACCGCCGCTTAAAGCAGGGCCATATATTAATTTTCGTGTAACGTTCGCAACTCATTAATAACAGGTTCAGGTTGAGGCTCAGAAAAAACCAAAACTGAACCTGAACCTCAACCTGAACCTGCCTTATACCTCTTCCGTGTCGGCTCCCACCTCTTCAGCCGCTACAACCACCTCAGCGGCTGTCGCAACCGGCTCCTCGCCTTCGCTCTCTGTTTGGAGCTGCCTGTCTCTGGCCTGCCCTCCCTCGATGACCGCATCGGCGATCTTACTGGTCAGGAGTCTGATGGCACGAATAGCGTCGTCATTGCCCGGTATCACATAATCGATGTTATCCGGGTCGCAGTTGGTGTCAACGATGGCCACCACCTGCGTCCCCAGCTTTTTCGCCTCACATACGGCGATTTCCTCGTTTTTCGGGTCGATCACGAACAGTACGCCGGGAGGCCTGGTCATCCCCTTGATGCCGCCAAGGTTCTTTTCCAGCTTCTGGCGTTCCTTTCCCAACTTGAGCGCTTCCTTCTTTGTATAGCCCTCGATGGAACCGTCGGCAAACATGGTGTCCAGTCTCTTGAGCCGGTCGATGCTCTGCTTTACGGTCGTAAAATTGGTCAGCATCCCCCCCAGCCAGCGCTGGTTCACGTAGAACATGCCGCAACGCTGCGCCTCTTCGGCCACCGAATCCTGGGCCTGCTTCTTGGTCCCTACGAAAAGGACGGTTTCCCCTGCCCTGGCAGCATCAACGACATAATTGTAGGCGTTCTTGAAAAGACGGACCGTCTTCTGCAGGTCGATGATGTAAATACCGTTCCGTGCGCCGAAGATATAGGGCTTCATCTTCGGGTTCCATCTTTTGGTCTGGTGGCCGAAATGAACGCCGGCCTCCAGCAGTTCCTTCATGGTGATATTCGACATTACTTTCTCCTTGTGGTTGTGCCTCCGCCCCCCGATACAGACCCGGAATCCGTACCAGTTACGGACACCACCGGGGTAAAAAGAGGGCGTGCGAATTTACAAATAGCAAATTTATATAACACAGGACTCACGTTTTGGCAAGGGGAATTTGACCAAAGCATACAAACAACTCAGCGGCCCTTTACTTCCCCCCCTATCTCATGTATCATATCCAGCTATGAAAAAAACCCTCAACTATTACCTCTTCAGGGAAATAACCGTCCCTTTTCTCCTCGGCATGGCGGCCTTTACTTCCGTGCTGTTGATGGGACGACTCGTGAAACTGGCTGACCTGGTAGTAGCAAAAGGGGTGCCGCTGACCGATATTCTGCGGATGATCCTGTATCTTATCCCCTCTTTCTGCCTGTTCACCATCCCGATGGCGTTTCTCCTGGCCCTTCTCCTCGCGTTCGGCAGACTATCCTCGGACAGCGAGATAACCGCCATGAAAGCGTGCGGCGTCAGCCTCTATGGTCTACTGCCGCCGGTAATGCTCTTTGCGTTGCTCGCTTACCTGGCCACCACTTTCATTACTATTTACGCCCTGCCATGGGGGAACATCTCGTTCAAAAAGCTCCTGTTCGACATCGTCGAGTCACGCGTCACGCTGAGCATCAGGGAAAAGGTTTTCAACGACGATTTTCCCGGGCTGGTCATCTATGCCGACCTCTATGACAATCAAAAACATACCATGACAGGAATTCTCATCCATGACGAAAGAGACCCCGCAGAGCCATCCACCATCTTTGCCGGCAGCGGCATAATCGTCGCGGACCCTGTTGCCAAGATACTGCGCGTGGATTTGAATAACGGCGGGATTCACAGGCTCTCCGGCAAGACGGGCTATCGCCTGATCGAATTCCAGGACTACATCCTGAGCATCGATCTGAGTCAGGCCCCCAGGGAAATGGTGAAAAACGAAATGGACTTGACCTTTGCCGAACTGCGTGAGGGGATCCGATCCGCCCGCACTGCTCCCAAAATGCTGTGGGATATGCGGCTGGAATTCCACCGCCGCTTCGCACTCCCCTTTGCCTGCTTCGTATTCGCCCTGGTAGGGGTCCCTCTCGGCATCCAGAACCAGCGTTCCGGCAAGGCCACCGGCTTCTCCTTGAGCATCGGCGTAATTCTCATCTACTACATCATTCTCTCCGCCGGCAAGACCCTCGGTGAAAGGGGCCTGGCCCATCCAGCGGTGGCCGTCTGGGCGCCGAACCTGATCCTCCTTGCTCTCGGGGCTTACCTGTTCAGAAAAACCGCTGCAGAAAAAAGGATTCCCCTGTTTGAAATAATCCCCGCCCTTAACGGCTGGGCACGCTGCAAGTTCGACATATGGAGGGAGCAGCGGTGAGAATACTGGGCCGCTATATCGCTTCCACATACCTGAAGATCCTGGGTTTGTGCATCGGCGCGTTCGTTTCCGTTTATCTCATTATCGACTTCATGGAAAAAATCAGAGCCTTTACTCACGCTCAGGCGGAGATCAGATATATTGGCCTGTTTTTCCTCTGCAAGATACCGGGAATCATCACTCAGGTGACTCCACTGGCTATCCTGATGGCCACCCTCCTGACCCTGGGAGGATTGTCCCGCACCAGCGAGATAACCGCCATGCGCGGCTGTGGCATCAGTCTGCCGAGGATTGCCGCACCCATCCTGACGATCTCCTTCATCGCAAGCCTTGCAACCCTGTTCGCCGATGAGGTGCTGACCCCTGCGAGCTATACACGGATGCAATACATTCAACAGGTACTCATCGAAAAAAAGAGCCCCAATACCTTCTTCCGCCAGCAGAATATCTGGTATAGGGATGAAAGCTCAATCATGGAGGCTAAGCTCTTCGTCCCTGACACCATGACATTGAAAGGGATTACCCTATGGCAGATGGGAAACGGCATGCAGCCGGTCAGGCGGATCGAAGCGGCCCTTGGGACTTACGGTGATGATTGTTGGTTATTGAAGGATGTCGTGATGCGGGTGTTTGCCAATGGCAATGTCGTCAGGACCGACAAATTGGACGATTTCCCGGTTCCCCTCGGTCTCAGGATCGATGACCTGAAGAAACTGGAAAAGGGCACCGATAACATGGGAATACTGGCGCTCCAGAGTTATTGCGACAAGCTGCGGAGAGGGGGATATGACCCCACCCGCTATCTTGCGCAGATGCACTCGCGCATATCTCTACCCTTTGCCTCCCTGATCATGGCGTTTCTCGGTATCCCTTTTGCCCTGCGCGGCGGCCGCTCGAGCGGCATAGCCCTCGGTATTGCTGTCAGCCTCGCCATCGGCTTCAGCTATTTCATCATCAATTCGATGCTCCTTTCATTCGGCCAGGCAGGGGCACTCCCCCCGGTAATTTCCGCCTGGGCGGCAAACTGCATCTTCGCTGCCCTGGGAGTCTGGCTGGCCATGACGATCAACCATTGAAAATAATCAAGAGGCCCGATTCGCTTTCCAGCAGATTAACTTCGCTGCATCCTCGATGAAGATTTCCAACTCTGCCAGGGTTATCTAATTGAATGATTCGCTGATGTTACAGAAGCAAGGAGAGATAGGAAGATTATCACTAAACTAATCGGCAACAAATGATATTTCTTGACAATTTATTCGTTAGAATATAATTGGTATGAGGCTTTCACATCAGGAAACGGTCTGACCTTGAATATTTCCGATGCGCAAGATCACATCTTTAAAATCTTTATTGCGGCTTATAGGACTGTAAAATATTAAATGCGAAAGAGTTAATAAATATTATGCTTAATAAAATTGTCATTCGTTATGCAAATGGGAAGATTATAAAGGGTACAACTGAAGATTTTTTCCCCAATAAAGATATTTTCCATATGACTGATAAGGACAATGGCGGATCTCTTGAGATAAACATTAAGGATCTTAAGGCAGTGTTATTCGTAAAGTCTTTTGAGGGGAATCCCAACTACAATGAGAGATTCGATATCGAGAGGGTTGGCTTAGGTAAGAAAATAATGGTGCATTTCAAAGATAACGAGAAGATGGTGGGGTATACGCAGGGGTACTCGGCAACTAGAACAGGTTTTATTTTATTCCCAACCGATCCTGATTGCAATAATGATAAAGTCTTTGTCATTATAGCCGCAACAAACAAAATCGACTTCATTTAGCCGCTTTCACACAGTTTTCACCTGATAATGCATAACGTGTAAATTTTGCGTTAACCATCAATCTGTTTCCGATGAATTTACTATCAAGTTTACATTCTGTTCGGGACCGACAATAACATCTCTCCGTAAGCGCATCCCGGAGGCTTTTGGGTCGAAGCGGGCGGCGATCTCCGCCAGAGTCTCTCCGGTCTCGGGATGAATAAAGTCCGGGGCGATCTCAGCCAGAGGGATGGCAACGAACGGGCGCTCCAGCACCTCAGGATCGGGGATGCTGCGCCGTCCAATCCGCAGCTGCACCCGGTCGTAGAGCATGATGTCGATGTCGATGCTTCTGGGGGCGTTGCGGTCGACGCCTCGCACCCGGCCGAGACCGGTCTCGATGGCTGAAATGGCGGTCTCCTTCAGCTCTCTGGCCGACAGGGAGGTTTCCAGCCAGAGTGCGGCGTTGAGATAGTCGGGCTGGGCCGGGTCGCTCAGCGACGGTGATTCCCAAACCGCCGAGACCCGCAATACCCGGCCGTAGCGGCCGAGTTCCCGCACGGCAGCCGACAGGTTCTTTTCCGGCTCCATATTGGAGCCGAGAGACAGCAGCGCCTGGTGAGGCTGGGATTGTCTCTCCTCACCCATCGCAGCGCCCCCGGTCGATGACAATGGTGACCGAGCGGGCGAAGCGGAGTGCCCCCGGCTTCGTGACCTCCACCCGTACCCTCTCCACCCCCGGCTCACTGAGACAGATATCGGCAATCTCCTGCGCCAGCCCCTCGATAAGGTGGAACTGGCTCTCTTCCACCCGGCCGATGACCCTTTTCGTCAGGGTGCGATAGTTTACCGGTATGTCGGCAATATCATCCGTGCGTCCGGCAGCGCGCGTGTCGACAAAGAGGACAAGGTTGATGAGAACGTCCTGGCGGTCGCGGCGCTCCTCACCGTTGATACCGATGACCGTGCGCACGAGCAGGTCCTCGATGCGGATCTCGTCGGACATTACTTCCCTCCTGTCATGTCATTCCTTTCATAGGAGCCGCCAAGGTGCTCGCCGCCATCGACAAAGAGGACCTGGCCGGTGACGAATCCGGCCGTGACGAGATAGAGCAGTGCCGCCGCAACCTCGTCCGGGGAACCATGCCGCCTAAGTGGCGTCCGCTTGCCAATTTCCTCAAGGTAGGCCTCATCCCGGTCGTGCGGGGGAAGGATCGCGCCGGGGGCGATGGCATTGACGCGGATATTCGCTGCAAGCGCCACGGCAAGCCCCTTTGTCATGGCGATGATTCCCGCTTTCGTCAGGGAATAGGCGAGAAAGCCGGGGTCGGGACGGAGTCCGCGCCAGTCGGCGATGTTTACGATCTGACCGGGACGATCCGTGCCAACATGGCGGGCAAAGGCCCGGGCAAGGAAGAATGGGGCCTTCAGGTTGACGGCGAACTGCTCATCCCAGAGGGCCTCCGTCGTTTCGGCGAGCCTTGCAGGCGCGAAGACGGCGGCGCTGTTGACGAGCAGGTCCACTTTGCCGAAGCGTTCCGCCACCCGTTCAACAAGCTCCTCCGTCCGGGAATGTTCGCGCAGATCGGCCGGGAAGGCCGCGGCTTCAGCTCCGAGAGCCTGAATGGCGATCACTGTCTTCGCCGCGGCTTCCGCGGAATTTCCATAATGGATCGCCACCCGCGCGCCGCGGCCGGCAAGGGCCAGCGCCAACTCCCGGCCGATGCGGAGCGCCCCGCCGGTCACCAGTGCGACCATCCCATCCAGATTCCCCTCATTCCCTGGTTTCAATACCCCCTCCAATAAATGGCTATATCAGGTCTCGGACATCAGACCGTGGTCTGCTGTCACTGGTCACTGTCCACTGTTCACTGATCCCTGCGTTTACCCCGGCAGCCGTCCCTTCAGATCCTCGGGCCGGACCGGACCTGGTTCGGCGATCAGTTGCCGGGCGGCGTCCACCTGATCCCAGACGTTCCAGAGGAGCACCCCGCGCACCCGCCCGTCCCGCAGGTAGTAGACCACTCCCTTGCGGTACGGCTCCTGCCAGTCCACAACCGTTTCGAGACGGCTGTCGAGCATCCCGACCGCTTCATATCCGAGATCGAACAGGTCCGAGTAGAAGAATGGGAGGTGGTGGTAAGGCTCGGCTGCCCCGGCCATGTTCCGTCCTGCCTGCCGCCCCATGACAAGGGCGTTGTCCTCGTGCTCCAGACGGATCCTTTCGCCGAGGGCCGGATTGTGGAACGAGGCGACATCACCCGCCGCGAAGATATCCGGGACCCCCGCCCGGAGAAACTCATCCACCGCTATCCCATTCTCAATGGGGAGCCCGGCCCGGGCCGCCAGCTCCGTATTGAGTTCGATGCCGAGACCGGCCACCACACCGTCCGCAACGATCTCCCGGCCGCTGGCGGTCACCACCACGGGCTTCTGCCCATTTTGCCTCATTCCGGCCACTGCCACGCCGTTCAGCACCTCCACCCCCTTCTCATGATAGTAGCCGGTCAGAAACGCCGCCAGATCCGCCGGGAAGACCCGGCTTCCGATTCCCGCTTCAGGGAAGAGCATCGTCACCTCCCGGCCATTCATGGCAAGGGCCGCGGCGATCTCCGAGCCGATAAAGCCTCCGCCGATGACGGCGAATCCTCCTTCCGCGTCGGCCAAGGCACTCAGCCGCCGGTAGTCGTCGAGGGTGCGGAAATAGATGATATCATCCCCCCCGAAGGGAAAGCGGCGCGGCGACCCGCCTGTGGCGAGGAGAAGCCGGTCGAAACAATAGACCTCGCCCCGGTCGTCCCGAACCTCACGGTTTGCGGCATCGAGATTCACCGCCCGCCGCCCTGTGCAGAGCGTCACGCCGAGCTCCTCCGTGCCGCGCCAGATGCTCTCAAGCGGCTTCCCCTGCCAGAGCTTTTTCGACAGAGGGGGACGGGCATAGGGTGGGTGGGTCTCCTGGCCGACAATGCCGATGGAACCGTTTCCGTCAATCTCGCGAATACCCTTAACTGCTGCATCCGCGGCCATTCCCGCGCCGACGATCAGGTATGTATAGTGGGGCATCCTCTTCTCCCTTCAATTAAACTGGATGTGTGCGCACCCGGGATTGCCAAGATGGTTATAATTGTACAGAAATGGGAGCAATTGGCAACTACCTATTGCTCTTTATCAACCTGTATCAAGAATAAAGGAAAGAACATGGGTGATGTTTTTCGGCATGGTCAGGAAAGCATGGTGGATACGGCCGAGATCTGGTTCAAAAAAGGCGATCGCGGCAAACCCGCGATTTGTACTGCTTCACCTGAGCCTGGGCAAGTTTTACCTGCTAAGAGGGGATATCCCCGCGGCAAAGGCGCAGTTCGAGATGACTTTCATTTCAGCCATCATCACTCAAACATGTCATATGGTCGCCCCGACACCATGTCTCTCCTCAAATAACCTTAAACTAGCGCCATTCGGGACTGACCTCTATGCTCTCCTGTTGCCCCACTTTTGATCTTTCGGCAAAACTAATGGATTATTTCCCCGCTTTTTCCGAGCCCTTCTGCTCAGTGGCCGTCAGGGTAATCTGGGTGGTTTTCTTGCCGGAATTGATGTTAACCATGGCCGTGCGTTCCCCTTTTTTATAGCTCACCATGGAATAATTGCTCTGATTCATGGTTATTTCTTCTTTCCAGCCGAAGCCGGCCATTTTGCTTTTTATGGTGCCCAGAACCTTGTCGGCGTTGTCACTAGTCTCCATGGCCAGATTGAAGCCGTCCGGCACGGAAATCGCCGCAGTGATGGTGGCACCTTCATACACGTAAACATCCTTCGGAAAGTTCTCGGGCACCGCTGTGCCCTTGCCGCCGGTGAATACGGTCGTACCCTCTTTGGTCTGGATCGTTATCTTTTCACCGGATGCTTCCACTTTGGCTTTGACCCCTTCCTTGGCCATACCGGACTCGATTGCTTTCTCAGCAGCTTTCTCCCGGGCCTTCTTGCATCCGGCAAGAATCAGGCACGAAACCATCGTCATTCCAATGACAAAACAAAAAGTTCTCTTCATACAAGCCTCCTTTTTAATTGAGTGCATGCGCGCACATGTATCAGGGTAACCAATGGGGTCCCTGGACATTGGACAATGTCTTTCTTAAAACTGGCATCCCTTTCAACGGGACGCCAATTAAGGAACTGTCAACCGGAGCATTTCGCCTGGCTTGAATGACTTCGGTGTAATCCACTGCACTCCGCAGATGGGCTGGTCGCCGGCAGGGACTCCAATGATATTGGCGGTCCCAAGCACGATATCGCCAAGCATGATATCGCTGCAGTAGTGATATTGGCCGCAGAAGCCAACTGTGAACTCTTCAATCGTTCCACCAGAAATATGCCTAACTTTCAGGTAAGTCAAGGATTTATGGCAGAGACTCG
Source organism: Geobacteraceae bacterium (assembly GCA_041484725.1). Classification (GTDB taxonomy): domain Bacteria; phylum Desulfobacterota; class Desulfuromonadia; order Geobacterales; family Geobacteraceae; genus JBGQDJ01. The sequence continues at coordinate 12,997 of JBGPID010000041.1, forward strand.
GGAAGAGTGAAGGGTACAGGGGATCGTAAATCCCGGGGGAATCCATAAATCATTTCGCTCTATAAAAAAAGGGGAACTTGCCCGATCAACCGGCACAGTTCCCCTTTTTGTGGTGACATGAAAATCCGCATCTCGCCCCCATAAAACGTTTCAGCATGCAAACGTGAAAATGGTCGACGAAATTCTAATGTTGATCATCTCGCTGATGAGACTTTTTTTTATCACCTTGAGGGTTGGGCGGTTTGGTGGTTGTCCCACCCTGCTGATGATGGTTGCCTCCCGGCGTCACATTCCCGCCCTTCTGATGACGGCTACCTCCCGGCTCAACGGCACCGCCCTTCTGATGACGGTTGCCTCCCGGCTCGACAGCACCGCCCTTCTGATGACGGCCACCTCCCGGCTCGACAGTGCCGCCCTTCTGATGACGGTTGCCTCCCGGCTCGACAGCACCGCCCTTCTGATGACGGCCACCTCCCGGCTC
>JBGPID010000042.1:0-13476 GCA_041484725.1 Geobacteraceae bacterium
GGAGGCCCTCTTGGCTATCCGGCACAAAATCGTGGTCCTGTCCGGCAAAGGGGGAGTGGGAAAAAGCTCCGTGGCGGCCAATCTTAGCGTAGCCCTTTCCCGCAAGGGATTGCAAACCGGCCTGCTCGACATCGACCTGCACGGCCCCAGTATCCCGACGCTCCTGGGCATGGAGGGCCAGTCTCCCGCCCTGCACAATGGCCGGATGGAGCCGGTCTCCTTCAGTAACACACTCAAGGTCATGTCGGTCGGGCTGCTGCTGCAGGACCGTTCCGAGGCGGTCGTCTGGCGCGGCCCTGCCAAGCATGCTGTTATCAAGGAGTTTCTCTCCGCCGTTGATTGGGGGGAGCTTGACTATCTGGTGGTTGATTGCCCGCCCGGTACGGGTGATGAACCGTTGTCGGTTATCCAGTTGCTCCGGGATGTCGACGGCGCCGTCATCGTCACCACGCCGCAGGATCTGGCCCTGGTCGATGTTTGCAAGTCGGTCACATTCTGCCGTCACCTGAATCTGCCGGTAATCGGAGTGATCGAGAACATGAGCGGCTATGCCTGCCCTCACTGCGGTGAAAACACTGATATCTTCAAGGGCGGCGGCGGCAAACAGCTGGCTGACGAAATGGGGGTACCGTTTCTTGGGAGCATACCGCTCGACCCGGCCATGGTTTTGGCCGGTGATAGCGGCAAGCCCTGTATGGGGGAAAACCGGGACACGCCGGCCACCAGTGCCATGCGGGAGATTTTCAGCAAGGTGCTCGCCTTTGCCGGATAGAGATTTCCCAAGAGACATTTTAAGACCAACAACATAAGGAAAAAATACATCTCTTTGATGTATGGCAATTCAAATACATGGAGGTATCATCATGAAGATCTGTTTCCCTGTTTTGGAAAACGCCGGCCTGGAAAGCCCGGTTTACAACCATTTCGGTTCTGCTCCGCTTTTTCTAGTGGTGGATACCGATACCAGCCAGGCAACCGCCCTGCTAAACAGGGATCAAAAACACCAGCATGGTGCCTGTAATCCGCTGAAGGCGCTCGGTAACTACCAGTTCGACAGCATCGTGGTGGGCGGCATTGGCGGCGGCGCCCTGAATGGTCTGCTGCTCATGGGGTTGAAGGTTTATCGGGCCGTGGAGGGAACGGTTGCCACAAATGTTGATCTGTTTCTTCAGGGAATGCTGGCAGAGCTCACTCCCCAGCAGACCTGCGGCGGCCACGCCCATGGAGGCGGCTGCAGCCACTAGCAGCCGGGAATAACGGTGTATTCACGCGCAAAGCCGCAAAGACCGCAAAGATAGTTTACCCGGTTATCTGGATAAACCTCGAACGTGCTCAGGCAACGGGCGAAAGTCGGATAACCGTTTGATTTTATCTTGCGTTTCAGACGGGCTTTGCGCGAAACTACAGTGGGACCATATCGTGTTTCCGGATTTACTATACAGGTGAGGAGAGCAGGATAAATGGGAGATGAGAAGTTTCTTGATCATGCGCGTAATCCGCGCAACGTCGGCTTGCTGAAGGATGCAAATGTGGTGATTCAGGCCGGCGACTCAGAATGTGATGACAAGCTGATTTTCTTTATCAGGATCGAGGATGATGTGGTGCGGGACATACGTTTTCTGATCGAAGGATGCGAAACAACCGTTGCCACATCATCGATTGTAACTGAAATGGTTATGGGGCAATCCCTGGACACCGTGCTGTCCCTCAGTGACAGATCGATTGCCGACGCGCTGGCCGGTCTCCCCGAGGAGAAAATGCACTGTGCAGCGATGGCGGCATCCGCCATGCATTCTGCCGTAACTCAGTACAGGAGCACAACAAAAGGTGAGGCATCTTCCTCGATACACAACTGTGATCACTCCCGGATCGTAGCGCAGGTCTTAAACCGGCCCCTTGAACAGGTCTATTCGTCCGATTATGACCTTTAGTGTGAAGTGGTCAAAAACAAAGATTGTTTGGAGAGTGTCTGAGGGATGTCAATGGTGTTCAATCAGTTCAATAAACTCTTCCCGCTTGATTTCGTCCACGATCCAGGAGCAAGCGGCGAAACAGCGATCCCGGGTTTTGCCGGAAACGATTGCCAGCAGGACCGAATCGCATGCGCCGATAGTGCCGAGACGATGAACGATGAGAACCTGGTTGAGTTCGAACTTCTCTTCAGCCGATCGGGCAATGTTGGCCAGCCTTTCATCAACGTCTAGAACGAGCGGCTTCAGCTCCACGGTGGAAAACCCCGGCACCTGTTTTCCGGGACGCTTCACTCTGCCGTGGTGCAGCACTACCGTACCGGTGCTTTTGGTTTCACGTTCCAGAAATGTGCGATACAGTTCCAGGTGATCGAATGGCTGTTCCGTTGCGTATGCGGTAATCAAGTGTCCTCCATGGGGAAATTGTTTTTTGCAACACTATCATCGGTGCAGGCAAAACCGCAATGCCTGTTTTTGGTCGGTACAACCGTGCGGCCTTCTATCTCTTTCCACCGATCGAAATGGTAAAATAAATAAATGTGGCTGAAAAGTCCAATAGTGAAGGCCTTGCGGAATATCGTTGGCTCTTCCAATGCCTGATAAAGAAGACCATAAATCTGAAAGACACAAGGGGGATTTGAGTCATGCCGGTATATGAATATGAGTGCGGGAAATGCGGCCTGAAATTTGAGCGTCGTCAAGCCATGTCGGATATGTCGATTACGGAATGTCCCGAGTGCAGCGGGACGGTCCGCCTACTGGTAAGCGGCGGGGTGGGGGTCATCACCAGAGGTTCCGGACATGGACGAACTGGGGGCGGATGCTCCTTTGAACAAGAGGGTACGACCTGCTGTGGGAAAAACGAGCGTTGCGGGCAATCGCAGTGCGGGTGAAGATAATGAGCGTCCCATGAGCGCCAATCGATCATTACCTCCTAATAGCGCCGGATCAACCAATCTCCGACTGGTTTTCCTGTTGAATCTCGGCTTTACATTGATAGAACTGGTCGGAGGGGTCTGGACAAACAGCCTGGCGATCATCTCGGGGGCCATCCACGACCTGGGCGACAGTTTTTCCCTGGGGCTCGCCTGGTATCTGGACAAATACGCCGAAAAAGGAAGAGACCGGCAATATTCCTACGGATATCGGCGCTTTTCTCTACTTGGCGCCCTGGCATCCACCCTCGTCATTACGACGGGCTCTCTCTTCGTCCTTGCGGAGGCTGTTCCCAGGCTCATGAAGCCGGAACACCCCAATGCCGAGGGGATGGCGCTTTTCGCCGTTGTCGGGATTATTGTCAACGGCCTGGCGGTGTTACGGGTAAAGGGGGGGAAGACATTAAACGTGCAGGTTGTAACCTGGCACCTGCTGGGAGATCTGCTGGGCTGGACTGCCGTACTGGTGGTCAGCATTGTCCTGATGCTCAGCGGGTTGCTCATCCTCGATCCGCTACTTTCGATACTGATTACTTCGTATATACTTTACAACGTTTTGATGACCCTTAAGAAGACCATGCAGCTCTTTCTCCAGGCGGTTCCAAACACTGTCGATATACCTGAAATCGAAAAGCAACTGCTGGCCATTGACAAGGTGAACTCCGTCCATCACACCCATGTCTGGTCGCTTGACGGTGAACAAAACATACTGACGACCCACCTGGTGGTCGAGGCGGACGCAACCAGGGAAGACATCTTGCGGATAAGAAACCGGGTCAGGTTGCTGCTTGAAGATGCCGATTTCGAGCATACCACGGTCGAGATCGGCTACGAAAACGAGTATTGCAGGATGAAGGAGAGATAATGGTGAGGTGCCGCACGACAGTATTCGGGCCGGTGCCGTCCAGGCGTCTGGGGCGAAGCCTGGGGATCAACAACATCCCGCCCAAGGCCTGCACCTACTCCTGCGTTTACTGCCAGGTGGGGAGCACCATGAAGACGCAGCTCGACCGCCGTGCATTCTACAGGCCTGAAGAGATCGCGGCGGAGGTGGAAGACAGTGTGAGAGCGGTAAAGGAGCAAGGCGAGCAGATCGACTACCTGACCTTTGTCGCCGATGGCGAACCAACCCTAGACATCAACCTGGGGCGAGAAATCGACCTCCTGCGGCCGCTCGGGTTCAGAATTGCGGTGATAACCAACGCCTCTCTCGTCTGGCGCAGGAACGTGGCGAAGGAGTTGCGCAAGGCTGACTGGGTCTCGTTGAAGGTGGACACGGTCAGAGAGGATGTCTGGCGCAAGCTCAATCGGTCCAATCCTTCACTGGATTTCATGGACCTTCTGGCCGGCTTGACCGACTTCGCAAAAGGGTACGAAGGGGAACTGTCGACGGAGACGATGCTGGTTAAGGGTCTCAATGACGCTGAAGAGCACCTCGCGCTGCTCGCCGATTTTCTCATGGCACTGAAACCCGCCAAGGCTTATCTGGCCATCCCCACCCGCCCTCCGGCGGAACCGTGGGTCGAGCCTCCCGACGAATGGGTCGTCAACCGGGCCTTTCAGATCCTCAGCAGGAAGGTCGAACGGGCGGAGCTTCTAACCGGTTATGAGGGGAACGTCTTTGCCTGCACGGGAGATGTGGCGGAGGACCTTCTGGAGATTACCGCAGTGCACCCGATGCGGGAAGAGGCGGTGCGGGAATTGCTGATGAAGGGGGGCAGTGAATGGGCCGTTGTGAAAAAATTGATCGATACGGGACTACTCACGGAGACTGTATACGAAGGGCGGAAATACTACACGAGAAGGTTCGGGAAAGCGTGAAAAAGTAAAGGACGGTGGTATGCTGTAGAATAAATTCAAGGAGGTTTAATTATGGGCTCCAGAGGTCGTGAAATTGTCGGAATGGATGTGGATAAGCTGCTTGATCTGCTGCGACGGGCTTTTAGTGACGAATGGCTTGCTTACTACCAGTACTGGCTGGGGGCCAAGCTGGTGAAGGGGCCGATGAAGGATGCCGTCGGCGCAGAACTGCTCCAGCATGCCACCGAAGAGTTGATGCACGCAGATATGGTGGCCATGCGGATTCTCCAACTTGGCGGGACTCCCGTCACCAAGCCTGAGGATTGGTACAAGCTGACCAACTGTGGTTATGACGCACCCGATGATCCGTTCGTGAAGACCCTCCTGGTTCAGAACATCAAGGGTGAGCAGTGTGCCATCGGCGTTTACAAGCGGCTCATGGACATAACGAAGGACGCGGACCCGATAACCTACAATATGGTTCTGCAAATTCTCCAACAGGAGGTGGAGCATGAGGAGGACCTTCAGGCACTTCTGGAAGACTTCGAGCTAATGATGCGTGCCATGAAGGAATAACTGGAGATGGGGACTGAAAACCGCACACAGCCCGTCGTCAGGCATATCGAAACAAAACCTGCGGCGGTCCATTGATCGGCGCGGCCGGGGCGCATGAGATTCTTAGAAAAGGAGAAATACGCGCATGGAACAGCAAGCCGGACCTCCATTGATCGCCGAAAAAGCTCCGTCCATCACGACAAATATCCAAAGCGGGATGAATAGAATAGGAATCATCATCTGTGCCCGTTACCGGGATTGTGGCGGCGGCAAATGCTTCCGGGCATTGCGCGAACGATGTGGAGCATTTTCGATCTACCACGCCGGAGAACCAGTTGAAATCGTCGGCTACTCGACCTGCGGCGGCTGTCCGGGCGGCAATGTGGAACATGTACCGGAGGAGATGAAGAAAAACGGCGCCGATGTAATCCATCTGGCAACCGGCCTGGTGGTGGGTTACCCACCGTGCCCGAACATCCGCCGGTTCAAGCTGTTCATCGAAACTACCTACAGCTTGCCCGTGGTCATCGGCACCCATCCGATTCCGCAAAAATACATGGACGCCCACAGCAAACTTCCTTTTTGGAAGGAGCGCAACATGGCGGAACTAGCCAAGCTACTTCTGGATGAGTCTCCGGATATCAAGGCTGCCTACAATTGAATGGAAAAATCAAATTGCAATTGCAAATGCGAACATAAACCTACCACACATTTTGGCCACATCAAAAGCGGGTAAAGGATTTCCTCATCGAAAGGAGGATAAGATGAAAAAGATCATATGCTTGTTGACAGGTATCTTGATGTTCTCAATGGTTGCGAGCGTGTTCGGAGAGAGTTGGCGCGGCAGCGGCGGTTGGGGGATGAAAGGCGCCTACCAGAGGATGTATGACCCGGCTACAGTGGAAACGATCAGGGGTGAAGTGATCGAGATTGAAAAGTTTGCGCCGATGAAAGGGATGAGGGGGGGAATCCATCTGCTGCTCAAGACGGAGAAAGAGACGATCCCGATCCACCTCGGACCTGAATGGTTCATTGAACGGCAGGACACAAAAATCGAGAAGGGTGACAGGATTGAGATAAAGGGATCAAGGGTCACCCTTGGCGGGAAACCGGCCATCATTGCGGCGGAAGTGAAAAAGGGGGAAAGCGTCCTCATCCTCAGGGACAGCGCCGGGGTCCCGGTCTGGAGCGGATGGCGGAGGTAGATCAGCCCGCCTGCATGAACGGGATTATATACATCTCAAGTGAGGTGCAGAGAGTATGAACAAACCGCATCGCCCTTTTCTTGCGTTCCAGATTCAGATCACATCGCGCTGCAATCTCCGCTGCCCGCACTGCACGAAAAATGTCTTTTCCTCCGAATGGATTGACGGGGATATGGATATGGCGACCTATAAGGCCATAAGCAGGGCATTTCCCTACCTGCAGCAGGTCTATATAGACGCCTGGGGCGAACCGCTGCTTCACCCGGACTTCTGGGAGATGGCGGCCATGGCCCGCGAGGCGGGGTGCGCCGTCGGTACGACAACAAACGGCACCCTGATAAACGGGGAAGTTGCCAGACGTCTTGCCAAAGAGGTGGACGTGGTGGGTATATCCGTTGACGGAGCGACTGCCGCCACATATGAGAGCATCAGGCATGGCGCTAAGTTCCATGAGGTGGTGGAGGGGGTACGGGCGCTTGTCGCGGCCAAAAAGGAGATGCGTGATGACGGCTATCCCCTGGTCAGTCTCCTCTTTCTCAAGACCAGGCGGAACATCCATGAACTCCCCGACATGGTGGATCTGGCCGGAGAACTGGGCGCAGACGAGGTGATCGCTTCCAACCTCACTTATGTCCCAAAACCGGAGTATGAGAAATTGAGGGTTTATTCCCTTCAGGGAGCCTCCCCGGAATACCTGGCGATCATCGACCGGGCGCGGAAGCGGGCGAAGGAACGGGGTCTGGGCCTTCGTATCTATCCGCTGGAGCCGAAACGTGTGGCTTTCTGCGAGGCAAGGCCGCTGGACGCGCTGCACATTACCTGGGACGGCTTTGTCACCCCCTGCGTCTACCTGACCCTTCCGGTCAAAAGTGACACCATGGCCAAGGTCCATGAAGGAGAGAGCTACCGGATACCGATGACCAGGTTTGGCAACGTGAAGGAAGCGGAACTGCTCGACATCTGGAACAGTGAGGCCTATAAGAAGTTCCGCGAGCCTTTTGAGGGAAGGAAAACAATCTGCGGAAATGCGCGTTTCGGCATGACGGACGATGGCGGGTTCGAGGAACTCGACGCCAGGACCTTCTCAGCCCTTTCCCGGTATCCGCTCCCTCAAGTTTGCCATGGCTGTTATAAGGCCTTGTGGATTTGACTTCGCCGGAGTCTTTTAAATATCTGTCAAATGCCGAATAATGTATTAAAATTGATACTGAAATGAAGATGGATTTCGACAACGTTGAAGGATGAATGGAAATGACCTAACAGAGGCATCTGCAGCAGAACTATGCACTTGTGCTATAATTCATAAGGGATATATGCATGAAAATAAATGACCTGACAGGAAAAACAGCATTGATAACCGGCGCGCAGCAGGGTCTTGGACGGGCCATTGCCCTTCGTCTGGCCGCTTATGGCGCACAGACGGTGGTAACCGATCTTGATCAGGATGAGTGTGAAAAGGTGCTGCAAGAGATCCGGGATGCTGGTGGCGTGGGGTATGCGCTACGGATGGACGTTTGCGTGGAGGAAGAGATACGGGAATCGATGGAAAGAGTGAGGGGAAAAATTCAAACGGATCGATATCCTGGTGAACAATGCGGGGATCTATATCCAAAAGGAAATCGAGGCGTTGGCAACTGAGGACATCGACCGTGTGATTTCAATAAATCTACGGGGCGCGATACTATGCATAAAATATGTACTTCCCGGGATGAAAAGGAACAACTATGGCAAGATCGTCAATATCGCCAGCATCGCGGGTTTTGTGGGTTTTCCGTTGTCGGCACTGCATGCGGCGACCAAGGGGGCACTGGTCGCCCTGAGCAGAGACCTGGCTCTAGATTATGGCAAATACAGGATCAACATCAATGCCATTGCTCCAGGAGTTATAGAAACCCCACTTACTGCAAATGCATTGCAAAATGAGACCTATAGAGCGGCTCCTGCGCCATATCCCCTACGGCAGGATAGGTAGGCCTGAAGATGTCGTCAACGGGGTCGCCTTTCTGGCGAGTGATGACAGCGAATATATTACTGGGCAGACACTGGTTATTGACGGAGGTTGGATATCGGCCTAGCTCCAGTCCGGATATGGCTTTTCTCCCCGGCTAGGTCATTCTCCAGCCGCCTTATACGGGAGGCCGCAGAAAGCCTAATTTGTTATCATGTCACACTTCTTCTCTTTGCAGATGCTCCTGAAATTCTTTCTTGTCAAATTCAAGTGCCCGATAGAGAACCTCTACTGTTCATTCATTAACGGGTTTCATCGTTGACCGAAGGCTTTCTTTTGACAATACGGGTTTATCGTTAGGAAGAGTAGGGATATCGATGAATTCTCAATTCAAACCACGCATTCTGATCCCCAGCGCAGAAATAGAAGCCGGAGTTACCAGGTTGGCAACTGAAATCAGGCGCGATTACATGGGCAGGGATCTTCTGTTGATTAGTATTCTCAAAGGTTCCTTCATCTTTACAGCCGACCTGATACGGCGCCTTGATCTCCCCCTGGAGGTGCATTTTGTCCAACTCTCCAGCTATGGCGGGAGGATAGAGAGCGCCGGGAAGGTCCAGTTGGTGCAGCCTCTCCATTGTCCGATCAAGGGCCGGCATATCCTGGTCATTGAGGACATAGTGGATACCGGGATCACGGTTTCCTTCCTTATGGAGTACCTGGCCAGGGAACAGCCCGCCTCCGTGAAACTTTGCGCCCTGGCCGATAAGCCATTTCGGCGTGTGGTATCGGTTACCATCGATTATCTCGGTTTTACCGTCCCGGACAAATTTATTGTAGGCTATGGCATTGATTGGGACGAGAAATTCCGCAATCTGCCAGACATCTGCGCCTTGGAGGATGAAGGCTGATGGGGAAAAGTCCGGATGACCTCATATCCGTGGCCAGGGGACGGCTTGCCGCCGATCTGGTTTTGGCCAATGCCCGGGTGATAAACGTATTTACCGGCGAGATCGAGCACGGTGATGTTGCCGTTTACAAGGGTTTGATTGCCGGGGTGGGGAGCTACGGAGAGGCAAAACAAGTTGTGGATCTGGATGGGAATTATCTGGCTCCCGGCCTTATCAACGGGCACACCCATCTGGAAAGCTCGATGCTGGATGTTGATCAGTATGCCCGTGCCGTTCTCCCCCGAGGGACCCTGGCAATAGTTACCGACCTCCATGAAATCGCCAATGTCTGCGGCATGGACGGTATCAGGCATGTTTTGAAAAAGGCCCGCCGTTTACCGCTGGAGCTTTTTTTGATGGCCCCATCCTGTGTGCCCGCAACCCGTCTCGATACCCCGGGAGCCGCCATCAGCCCGGCGGATATTCGGAAGATCCTCAGGTGGAGGGGGGTCATAGGCCTTGGTGAGGTTATGAACTGCGCCGGCGTTCTGGATGGCGATGGCGCTGTCATGAGTAAAATCCGTTCCGCCGGCGGGAGGGTTATCGACGGCCATGCCCCTGAAGTCACGGGGAAGGATCTCAATGCCTATATTGCCGCCGGCATCTATTCCGATCACGAATCGGTTTCACTGGATGAGGCGAGGGAAAAGCTGCGGCGGGGGATGTGGGCCATGATCAGGGAAGGCTCTTCGGAAAAGAATCTCGAAGCCCTGCTCCCCCTGGTAACCGACAAAACCTATAAAAGGTGCATGTTTGTGGTAGATGACCGCAGCTGTATCGATCTCTACAGGGATGGCGACATTGACGGAGTAGTGCGGAAAGCAATAAAGCTGGGCCTTGAGCCGGTGCGGGCGATTCAGCTTGCCACCATTAATGCCGCCGACTATTTCAGGCTGGACCGTCTCGGGGCGGTGGCCCCGGGTTATCTGGCCAATTTGATCGTACTCAGTGACCTCTCCCGGTTGCAGATCGATATGGTTTTTCACCGGGGCCGCCTGGTTGCCGCGGAGGGTAAGGCCCTCTTTAACCCGAGCCAATCCGTCGACAAAGGCCTGACCAACACGGTCCATATCAGGCCCTTTACCGTTGAGGCGCTGAGGCTGAAGGCCGGGGGTGAAACCGCACCTGTGATCGAGATTGTTCCCGGCCAGATAATCACCCGGAAGAGAATGGAGAAGGTCGGGGTAATTGACGGAATCGTCGCTCCGGACATTGGCCGCGACATTTTGAAACTCGTTGTGGTGGAAAGACACTGGGCGAACGGCAACATCGGCGTGGGGCTGGTCATGGGTTTCGGCCTGAAGCGGGGGGCGCTGGCTTCGTCCATTGCCCACGATTCCCACAACATCGTGGCTGTCGGAGCCAGTGACGGCGACATATTCACCGCTGTCAGGGAAGTCGAGCGGCTGCAGGGGGGGCTGGTGATTGCCGACGGCGGGAAGGTGATAGCTGCTCTCCCCCTTCCCATCGCCGGGTTAATGTCCGATGAGCCGTTGATGGAGGTGGCTGATAAGCTGGAAAGGTTGGGAACGCTCGCCCGGGATTTGGGCTCGGGGCTTCATTCTCCTTTTGCGACCCTCTCCTTCTTGACCCTGCCGGTAATCCCCGAACTCAGGCTGACCGATCTTGGCCTAGTGGATGTTATAGAGAACAGGCTACTCTAACTGCTAGAAATTATAAGGTGAAGTGCAATAACCCTGGCTTCGTTCAGGAGTGCTTCAGCTGCCATACTCCGGTTGCCGACAACGATTTTGTCTTCACTCACCGGGCTGGTGTGCCGTAAATTTTCTATTGCCAGCGATCCGTATGGTTTCAAGATGCCCTCATGGTCATTTTTGGAATCGGGGGTCCTGTCGCCCGGCTTTGTCATCCCCTGCGTTTACCTGACCCTCCCGGTCAGAGGTGGCACCATGGCCAAGGTCCATGAAGGAGAGAGCTACCAGATACCGATGACCAGGCTTGGCAACGTGAAGGAATCGGAACTGCTCGACATCTGGAACAGTGAGGCCTACAGGAAGTTCCGCAAGCCTTTTGAGGGAAGGAAAACAATCTGCGGAGATGCCCGTTTCGGCATGACGGACGACGGCGGCTTCGAGGAAATTGACGCAGGGACCTTCGGCGCCCTTACCCGGTATCCGCTGCCGGACGTCTGCCATGGCTGTTACAAGGCGCTGGGGATTTGACTTCGCCGGAGACCATTTAAATATCTGTCAAATGCTTACAAAATAAGATAACATCAAGGACGAAATGAAGAGGGATTTCGACAAAGTCGCAGTTTCATGGGACGATGAACCGCGCCGGGTTAAACTGGCCGGCGACTTGGCCAGGGCCATCATGCGTGAGGTTGAACTGACGCGGAATATGGACCTGCTCGATTTCGGCTGCGGCACCGGGCTTATTTCTCTCCATCTTCAACCGCATGTGCGGAGTTTAAGGGGAGTAGACACTTCGTCAGGCATGCTTGAGGTCTTTCAGGGCAAGTTAAAAGAACGCGGCATTAAAAACGTCTCTGCGATATTACTTGAGCTAGCCAACGAGACAAGAATCGATGGGGGTTTCCATCTGGTCGTAAGCGGCATGACCATGCATCACATAGCTGATGTCGGGGCACTTTTCAAGGAGTTCTATCGCATTCTTCTCCCCGGGGGACAGGTTTGCATTGCCGATCTCGATGCGGAAGACGGTAGTTTTCACAGTGATAAAACCGGAGTTATGCACTTCGGTTTCGACAGGCCGCAGATGGCCTCCATGCTTGCTTCTGCGGGATTCGTAGAGATAGGGCAAATGACGGCGGCCAGGATCATCAAGGATGATGAGACGCAGAAAAAGCGGGAATATACCGTGTTCCTCATGACAGCCCGCAAAGAGGCCGATTGATCGTAGATTAGGGTTGTTTGTCCGCATATCCCCACTCTCAAAGCAAAGACGCGATAACCGGCAGGAACTTTTCATGACTTCAAATGGAAAGGAGAAATTCATGAAAAATGAAACCGTGGTTGTCGAAATTGGTGAGGACTTCGTCGCAGAAATCACTCTCAACCGACCACAGAAGTTCAATACCTTCAACACACCGCTTGCCGCCGAGCTGGATGAGGCACTCAAGGCCCTTGACGCAGACCGGAAAGTGCGGGTCATTCTCCTCAAGGGAGCTGGAAAGACCTTTTGCGCGGGTATTGACGTTACCGAGCTTGAAGGGAAGAGCCCCATGGAATACAGGGAGTGGATACAACGTATGGAGAATCCCCTGGTCACCATCAGCCGCATGAAAAAGCCGGTCATCGCCAAGGTGCATGGAGTTGCCGCGGCGAACGGCGCAGGCCTCGTTGCGGCCGCCGACCTTTGCATAGCAGCGGATAACGCGCGCATCGGTCTGACAGCCATTAACGTTGGTCTCAATTGTGTTGGCCCGGTCGTGGCCATAGCCCGCTCCGTAGGAGGGAAAATAGCAATGGAAATGCTCTTGTACGGTAATCTGATCGGCGCCCAGGAGGCTTTGCGTCTGGGATTATTGAACCGGATCGTTCCGTCGGCAGACCTGGACAAGGAAGCCCGTGACTGGGCCGCGGTTCTGGCCCAGAAAAGCCCCATTGCCCTTCAAAACGCCAAAAGGGGATTTTACGAAGCAGCCGACATGGATTATTACAAGGCTTTCGATCACATGAACGAGGTCTTTGCGCGTCTTTGCACAACCGATGATGCAAAGGAAGGGGTCAAGGCATTCCTGGAAAACCGAAAACCTGAGTGGCGGGAAAGTTGATACTGGGAAGAGAAGTATGGGCCTGCCGGACCTCCCTTAACGGTGCGGCGCATAACAGCAAAAAGTGATATCATGAGCCGACCTGATATCGTTTTCCGGTCAAAGGGATCTACATGAATCTGAATCGAATACTTCTTCGTCTCGCCGCGAGAGGAATTCGCTACCGCTTTCTCAAGGCAACTGGCCGTTCCGGCCGGCCCGAGGCCCTCAGCATTGAGGTGACCCGGCGCTGCATCGCCAAGTGCCTTATGTGCAATATCTGGCGGATGCCGGCCGTTCCGGAACTCGCGGCGGCTGACTGGCTGAAGCTCCTCGAATCGCCGGTCCTCTCCGGGCTAAAGGAGCTGGACATCACC
>JBGPID010000043.1:0-13268 GCA_041484725.1 Geobacteraceae bacterium
CCATCAGCAATGGCAAAAATCAACGGGATAGTTGCTGGACGGAGAGCATTGCCGTTGGCGGTATCGGTTTTGTTGAAGAGACAAAGGCCAGGCTTGGCATTAAGGGAATAGGGAGAAGGATCGAAGAGCAAAAAACTGACCGATGTGTGTTGAGAGAGGAATCTGAACCTTACAGCGCCGTTATTGACCCCCAAAATGGGCGTTTAAGCACGGAAACCAGCTATTTTTGGGATCTTTCACTCATAGATTCAATTGGTTAGCTTGGTCCGACCCCAGACGAACCCCCCCTGTGAAGTATGTAGCTCTGACACCTATAGCTGACATATACTTTTCTCCCTGACACCTACTTCTTCTCCATCGGGTGAAAGAGAGCAGGGAATTGTCAAACAGAAAGAAACGCCAGGTGTTCGAGAGGCTCAAGTGAAAGGAGCAAAACTGATGGAAAACAAATTTTTTCTCACAGCCTCGATGATTACGATTCTTTTCCTCTGCTCTTCCTGCGCGTCGCACTTCGGAGTTGAGAACAGGGCAGGAATGGTTCCGGATGACTTTGGCCAGACCGAGGCTGCCATTGCCCATGCGGAACAGTCCCAGGGTTCCCAGTACTGCCCGGATAAGATCGCTCAAGCCAAAGATCTGGCGAGGCAGGGCGCCGAAGTTTACTGGTCCGGCCACAACACTGAGTCGAGCAGTCGCCTTGCGGAAGCCAGAAGGCTGGCCGAAGAAGCCGAAAGATGCGGGCCGGCCGCTGCCGCCGCGCCCCCGGTTCCGGAAGCTGCGCGCGAACCGATCCCGGCCGCTGAACCGGCACCTGCACCTAAGCCTATACCGGAACCCCCGCCTGTGCCGGTGCGGGTGAAAGCTCCGCGCGAACCGATCCCGGCCGCTGAACCGACACCCGAGCGATTGGTATATTCAAGAGCCACCCCGGCCATTAGAAGACAAATAACTCCTGAAGAAATTAGAGTTATATCCGATAGGCATTCTAAAGAATTGAAATCTGCTAATTATGATTTTCATTTCAATAATGCTATGAAGTATGACAAAGTGAACAATGAACGACAAGAACCTACGCTTAAAATATCTCTTAAAAGGTCTTTTGATGGGAATGTAATAGTTACAGGTAATGAGGGTGAGATTGTTGGTAAGGTTAAGGTTGGAAATCTTGTCGAAGCTTCCTTGGTTAGTGACGGATTTAATATAGAGCTATTATATCCAAAAGAATCAGATGGACGCCAAGTACTTTCAACTGACCATGATTTGGACTGGAGATGGAGTATTTCGCCTAAAACATCAGGAACTCTACCGCTGAATTTATATATAAAAGATATTGTTGTTTTAGATGGAGATAAGCCAATATTTCAAACAATAACAAGTTTACATCGTATTGTTAATGTACGGGCAACCGTTGGAACAGAAATAGATATTGCTACTACATTTTTAGATAAACTAAAACAACTTGTAGTATCAATTAAAGGATTGATTGTTGCAATGATTGCCCTTGGTGGCGTTGTAATTTATAAGAAAAGAAAAAAATAGGCACATCATAGACTCCTTAAGGAAGAAGGGTTGAGAGCCAAAGCTCCAAATTTCAAAAGCATTAAACACAGATTTTTCCAAGGCTGGACCGGCCCAAAACCGGCCGGACAGCCTTGCGTTACGCGGAGGGAATTCATTTATGGTACTCTAAACAAGGAGGTGCATCATGGGATTGCTGGTCGCAAAAAAGTATCCAACGACGCTGTTTCTGAAGGCAGCCGACCACACTTATGTTGAGTGCGGTAATGGAGGAAAAGCATGGAGCTGTTGGGGAGGTAAGACCGGAGGAACTGCATTCAACAGCGGCACAGGGAGCACCAAGCGGGCCGATTGTATCGCCAAACCGAATGAACGCGCCGGGATTACCTGTTACCTGGTCAATGGGGTCTGTCATCAAGCCGCAAACCGCATCCTTCTCCCAGCCGGAATACTGGTGACCGCTGCACGCGGATATGGCGTCTCCTCGGCCATTTTCGGAACTTATGGCAAAGTGGGCTTTTGGCCATGTTTCGCGCCGTTCGACCAGTGCCCCGGTGTTACCGGAGATTTGCCGGCGTGTCTTGCCACAAAGGCACCCACCCCAGGGGCCGCCAAAACCGTTGCCCCCAAATTGCCTCTTCTGAAAGGTGAGGACAAACACATCCGATCTATTAAGCGGGCTTACAACAAGTTCGATCATCCGGCAGCAACCCCCCTCGACACTATGAAATTCCATGCCGATCTATTTGATCGAGAAGTCAAATTTCGCCTCGGTGAGGATATAGGTAAAGCGGCGAAGGGATTGCGTCTCGCGAAGGAAACCGTTGAACTGGAGCATTGGCGTTTAGTTGAGGCATTGGCGAACAAGAGTATGCCGCCAGCAGAATTCATCAAGTTATTTAATAAAATGACTCTTAAATTTCAAGATGATGTCGCCACCTCTCTGAAAAAGACGCAATACAGGAAACTGATGGCCCTGGATCGCGACGAACAGGTGATATTGGCAGATCCGGACATTATCAAAACCTTGTATGGCGCGAAAACTGTAACAGCGGTCTATGGCAGGATTTAAATAGAGATTGATGAACAGGGGCAGCCAGATGAAGAACGACTTGGGGCATGGCTCGCGTCTTTCGGATAGAGAATATGAAAGGCAAATAGTCGCGCTTTATAGCGGGCTGCCCCCCTTACCCAGCAAACAGGTTAGGGAGAACGTCCGCCGCCGCGAACTGGAGTTGGCCATAGATCATCGGCTTGGACAGGATTTCCCCAAAGAGCGTCGAGAAGCGTTGTGGGACATTCAACAGCAGGTCGAAAAGAAACGAATCCGGCTGGTTTTATATTGGCTGCTGCACTTTATTTCATATAAATGGTTGTACAGGCGCGCCAATAGACTGGCGGGGTATCTTGTCGATGAATACTCGAAGGTTCTTACAAAGGATGAGTTGCAGGCTTTTTTCGATCTAGGAGAAAACGAGCAACCAACGCTTCCCATCGATAAACTCTAGCTGCGACGGTTCATGGCAAGGGAGAGAATTCAGGGGTCAGGGGAATTCCGGGGACATCATACTTAATCCAAGATAGATCTGGTTTCTTTATCGTACATCAGCAGAAAAAAGATCTATCACTGTTTTCCTATAAAAAAGGCCGACATTATGAAAAACAAAATAATAATGCTTTGCACCATCGCGCTCCTTGCCGGATGCAGCTCTTCGAGCCAGCCGCAGAGCGGAGAGAAATCCCAGGGGCGCGAGGAGACAAAAAAACTGGAGGGGGCATCGGCTGTCGGTTATGACGGTAAGGCGATCCGGAAGAATGTGGACAATACCCTCAATAGGACCGATGACCACAACCAGGAGCTGGACAAGGCACTTAAATCGGGCACGGAAAGGTAGCTGACGATCATTTCAACAACATCAGCGGTCTTTTGTTGGCCAACAGAATATAGAAGGAGAAAATATCAATGGCAACCATGACCTTGCGCGGAATAGATGAGCGGCTAGCCGGGGCCTTGAAGGAGCGGGCAAAAAAAGAAGATTCCAGCGTCAACACCGTAATGCTCAAAATTCTCAAGGAGTCCCTGGGTCTTGAGAAGAAAAAACGGCGAGTTCTTTATGATGATCTAGATCATTTGGCCGGCACATGGAGTGCTCAGGATGCAGCCGAGTTCGGGCAGGCTACCGCTCTGTTTGAAACAGTGGATGAAGATTTGTGGAAATGATGGAGGGAAAGTTGAGGGCTCTGCGAATTTAAAAATCATCGCAGAGCAGAGACTTCATGTATTTCAAGGATTATTGAGGTTTTCGGGCCGCAGGATTACTATCGTCGCACCCCAGCCGCCGCCATCCTCCCCGGCCAGGCGGAACGAAGCCACCTCCGGGAGGCGGGCGAGGATGGAGTGGACGGTGCGCTGCATGGCGCCCGTCCCCTTGCCGTGGATGACGCGCACCTGCAATATCCCCTTCTCCCGGCAAAGGGCCAGATAATCGGGCACCAGCTCCTTCACCTCGCGGGGGTTGAAGGTATGGAGGTCGAGCACCCCGTCGATGGGGATGACGACAGGCGCGGGTTCATCCATCCGTTGTTTCTCCCGAATAGAGCCAATCTCCAGTTGCTTCGTCGTACCTGAGGAGATGGTTTCCAAAGTCATCCCCTTTCACCCTGAAGCAGCGAAATCTCCTCTTCGACACCGCATCCTCCTCAACCCATCGGGCAATGATCTTGCGCACCTCGATGCGCTTGCCGCCGAGGATAAAGGCACGCGGGCTCTCCTCGCCCCGGTGCCCGGCATAAGCGATGACCTCTATTAGTTGTTCAGGCATAACATGTTCCGCTTCCGCTATTTTGAGATGAGTATAACAGAAAAACGGCTGGACTGATAGATCGGCAGTTTTGTGGATAAGCAGAAAAAATGATAGACTGTATGAAGAAAAGGCTTTCCCCGAAGAGATGAAGAATGTCGCGGAAAGGAATCGGTCATGCCGAAGCTTGCCATAGGCTGCAGCGGCTTCAATTATCCCCACTGGCGGGGAGCGTTCTATCCCGAAAGGCTCCCCCAGCGCCAGTGGCTCAGCCATTACGCTTCCGTCTTCTTAAGCGTGGAGCTGAACGTCACCTTCTATCGCCTCCCCAAACCGTCGACCTTCGCGAAGTGGCGGCTGGAGACGCCTGCCGGCTTCGTCTTCTGCCTCAAGGGGAGCCGCTTCATCACCCATGTAAAGAGGCTGCGCGACCCGGAGGAGCCGCTGGAACGCTTCTTTAGCGCGGCCCTGGCGTTGCAGGAGAAGCTCGGGGCGGTCCTCTGGCAGTTTCCACCCCGCTTCAGGGCCGACAGTCAACGCCTGGAGCGCTTCCTTAAACTGCTCGACGGATATCCGGTCAGAAACACCCTGGAATTCCGGGAGGAGAGCTGGCTCGGCGCTGAAACCGCTTCCCTCTGCAGGGAACACAATGTCCCCCTCTGCATGGCCGACTGGCCTCAGTTCCTGGTCGAGACGCCGCTCACCGCCGATTTCATCTATATCCGCCGCCACGGCCGTCAAGGCGATTATGCAACGGAGTACGGCCAGGGGGAACTGGCGGGCGACGCGGATCGGATCAGGGGATACCTGGAAGGGGGATGGGACGTCTTCATCTATTTCAACAACGATGCCCTCGGGCATGCGCCGAAGAACGCATGCGAAATTATGGGGATACTGGAGGGGTGAAACCTGCGTATTCTCAACCTGCCTTATCTAGTCTTTGAAAAAGATCGAAAAAAAAGGACGATTCAATTAAACACTGGGAATCATCCTTGAATCTCTCCCTCTCATATTTGCAGAAAGAACTTCTCATTTATAAAAACCTGAAAACATGTCACGAAATGATTGACAGGTCCCCTTAGTAGTGCCGTTCTCCATGGTCTCTATCACCATCATGGTGTTCTCCATGGTCTCCTTCATGGTGTTCTCCATACTCTCCATGATGATCTCGTCCATGATCGTCTTCCCACCTGTCGTGCCAGATACAGCCTGACAGAGCTGTTGTCGTCAGAAAAAGTATTGCCAACCGAATCAATGTATTTTTCATTTCTCGCCACCTCCCTTTTCTGCACGCGTGTCACTTCCGTTAATTAATTATATCACAGATCACTACTTTCCGGTTAACCGGAAAGAGTGCAAAAGCAGAAGGTTCAGGCCGTACGCAATTGACAAAACCTGAATCTCTGCGATGATTTCAAATGAGTAGCTATTCTCCTCCGTGATGCTTTTTTACGCTAATAACCTTGCCATCCTTGAAAAGGACCGGGGAAAATGAACGGAAATGACGAATTTTTCAACCTGTATAACCATAACTTTGTCCGTGTTGCCGTGGCGATACCGGAAATACGGGTTGCAGACCCGGCCTTCAACGTGGCCGGTACCATCGCCCTGATGGACCGGGCCGCCGAGGCAGGCGCCCTGCTCGTGACCTTTCCGGAACTTGGCCTTTCCGCCTATTCCTGCGACGATCTCTTCCATCAGCACTCACTCCTGGACGCCTGTCTTGATGCCCTGGCGAAGGTCCTGGAAGCCTCCGTCAGGATTCCCGTTATCGCGGTGGTGGGACTTCCCCTGCAGGTGGACAGCCTCCTTTTCAACTGCGCCGCAATAATCTATCGCGGACGGCTTCTGGGTTTAGCGCCGAAAAGCTATCTTCCCAACTATCGGGAGTTTTACGAGCTGCGCCAGTTTACTCCGGGGGATGTTGCGCTGCGCAAGACCATCGATTTTCTCGGCCAGCGCGACATCCCCTTCGGCAACCGGCTCCTGTTTCAGGTGGAAGAACAGCCTCTCTTTACCTTCTTCGTGGAGATCTGCGAGGATCTGTGGGTGCCGATCCCACCCTCATCCTATGCAGCGCTGGCCAATGCAACCGTACTCATCAACCAGTCGGCCTCCAATGCCACGGTAGGCAAGGCAGAGTACCGGCGGCTGCTGGTGGCCGATCAGTCGGGACGCTGCCTCAGCGCCTATATTTACTGTGCCGCAGGCAACGGTGAATCCACTACGGATCTCGCCTGGGACGGTCATGGCATGATCTATGAGAACGGCGTCTGTGTTGCGGAAACCAGGCGGTTTGCCGGCGGTCCGCAGCTTGTCACGGGCGATATCGACCTGGACAGGCTGACCCAGGAACGGATGCGTCAGAACAGTTTCAGTCAGTCGGTGCGAAATCACCGCGACACCCTCTCGGAATTCCGCACGATCCGCTTTCCGGCCGACATCCCGGCCGCGGGGATGCTTCTCACCAGCCGTTCATACGAGCGCTTCCCCTTTGTGCCGGGCGATCCGGCGAAGCAGGACGAGCGGTGTCGCGAGGTATACGAAATACAGGTGCAGGGATTGACGAAGAGGCTTCGGTCGACGGGTATCGACAAGGTGGTAATCGGGGTTTCCGGAGGGCTCGACTCGACCCAGGCAATCATAGTCGCTGCCCAGGCCCTGGACTCCATGGGGATTTCCCGCGGCAATATCCTCGCCTGCATGATGCCCGGCTTTGCCACCAGCCGGCGCACCATGGACCAGGCGAGGCGTCTTGCCGGGGCAATCGGCTGCACTCCTCTGGAAATAGATATTCGCCCGAGCTGTCTGCAGATGTTCAGGGACATCGGCCATCCCTTTGCCGAAGGAAAAGAGGTGTACGATGTCACCTTTGAAAATGTCCAGGCGGGTGAACGGACAAGCCATCTGTTCCGCCTGGCGAATCAGCACAGGGGAGTCGTGGTGGGAACCAGTGATCTGAGTGAACTTGCCCTGGGCTGGAGCACATATGGTGTGGGTGACCACATGGCGCACTACCACGTAAATGCGAGCGTCCCCAAGACACTCATCAGGTATCTGATCCGCTGGACCGCCAAGAGCGGTCAGTTCGAAAACGGGGTCAGCCGGGTGCTCGAAGAGGTGCTAGAGACCGTGATCAGTCCGGAACTCGTGCCGGGTGAGAAGGAAGATCAGCCGGCCCAGCGCTCGGAAGAGATTGTTGGCCCCTTCGCATTACAGGACTTCAACCTCTATTACACGCTCCGTTTCGGCTATCGGCCGGCAAAGGTGGCGTTTCTTGCGTGGTGCGCCTGGCGCGACCGGATGCAGGGTGTCTGGCCCGGCGTCCCTGAAGACGAGCAACGCCAGTATACTATCGGCGAGATAAAGCGCTGGCTGAGGGTATTCATCGAACGCTTCTTCAAATACAGCCAGTTCAAACGGAGTTGCATAGCCAACGCCCCCAAGGTGGGCTCCGGTGGTTCCCTGTCGCCGCGCGGCGACTACCGGGCTCCCAGCGACAGTGAGGCAACGGCCTGGCTTGCCCAGCTCGACCGGATACCCGATGATGATCCGGAACAGGTATAAACGTTGCGGGAAAGACGATAGGTGAATTCTACTCGCCGGGAAGGGATCGTCTAGAGCCTGCTCATCTTGGCATCCAGCACCAGAGCGCCGGACAGGTAGAGGGCGACCGGATTCAGGTCGATTGTCCGGATAAGTCCGGTTGCCATCACTTCAGATACTGTCACGATGATGTCGGCAATTGCATCGATATCCAGGGGAGGCTTGCCACGGAAGCCCTTCAGGACTTTCCCGCCTTTCGTCTCGCCCACCAGCCACACTGCCTGTTCGCGGGTGACCGGCGCCAGGGCGAACGATACATCACGGAAAAGTTCCACGAAAAACCCGCCCAGACCGAACATGACGATGGGACCGAAAGTGATGTCGGTGGTTCCGCCCACGATCACCTCGAAACCGGGCCGGGCCATTTCTTCCACGAGCACCCCTTCGCCATTTTCCATCAGCGAAAGTTCCGTGACGGCACTGCGCAGTTCATCACCATTTCCTATCCCAAGCCGCACCCCGCCCACGTCGGATTTGGAGGAAATCCCCGATGAAACCACCTTGGCGACCAGCGGATATGAGAGACTGACCGTGGATGGTATAGCGGTCCCGCTCGGGACGAACATTCCCCTGGGCGTGTTTATGCCGAATCCGCGGAGGAACTCTTTCACTTCGTGCTCGCGAAAGACCTCGCGATCCTCTTGCGATTGAAGGAAATCTTGAACTTTATCTCTTATTGTCATCACTCAAACCCGGCCGTAAAGATCCATTTTCACCCAACATCACGCAAAAGCATAGCCAGCGCCCGCACCGCCCGTTCAGGGGAAGGGAATACCGGTATCTTCGATTTCTCCAGTAGCGTCGTCAGCTTTCCGGAAATACCCCCCTGCGCGACATGGGCGACCACGGGCTTGCCGGCCTCTGTTCTGAAATCACGCACTATCTCGGCAAGTTTCAGGGTGACCCCGGCCACAGCGGTCAGGGCAATGATAACGAAACCGTCATAGGTTTGCCTAACGCCATTGAGGGCAACGCGATAATCCTCGGTCCTGACCTGGCCGGTGAGGTCGATGGGGTTGCCGAGCCCGTAGAAGGGGGGAAACGAGGACCCGAGAATTTCCTTGACCGGTTCGGGCAGCGGAGCGACGTCCAATCCGGCCCGCATGCACTCGTCAGCGGCGAGTACCCCGGCACCGCCGCCGTTGGTGATGATGCAGACCCGTTTGCCCGGCGCCGGCCGCTGGCATGACAGGGCCTTCGCCGCATCCAGAAGGGAGTCGTAATCGGGGGCTTCCCGGACCCGGAACTGCCTCAGGATCGAACGGAACACCTCGTAACTGCCGGCAAGCCTTCCGGTATGGGAGAATGCGGCCTTTTGACCGCTCGTCCCCTTGCCGGCCTTGAGGACGACAAGGGGTTTGACATCGCCCAGGAGCCTTGCCGCTTCAATGAACCTGCGACCATTGCCGACGGATTCCAGGTAAGAGATAACCACGCGGGTTTCCGGGTCTCCGGCGAGGTATTCGTACACATCGGCCGCGTCCAGGTCAACGGCGTTGCCATAGTTGCAGACCTTCGAGACGCCGATGTTCGCCCTCCGGACTGCCTCCAGCAGGCTTACCACGACCGCCCCGCTCTGGGAGACGATCGCCACGTTCCCTTTTCCCGGTTTTTTGAGGCAGGAGTGCGGAAGAAACATGGTGTCAAGCCCGTGGCAGGGGTTGTAAATGCCCAGGCAATTCGGCCCCACCAGCCGGACCCCGGCGTCCCTGCCGATTTGCGCCAGTTCTTCCTGTAATCCGGAAGCGCCGATTTCCGCGAAACCGGCGCTTACTATAAGCGCGAACCGGGCCTTACCCGCATGCTGGCGGAGAATTTCCGGCACCTCGGCCGCGGGGCGCATGACAATGGAGAGGTCCACGGTTTCGGGCAGATCCCTTATTGAAGGATACGCCTTCAGACCCATGAGTTCAGGATAAAGAGGATTGACCGGATACACCCTCCCTTTCAATCCGAGGAGGTTTTTCAGGACAATGCCCCCCAGCTTTTCCTCGGTCGCCGATGCGCCGATGAGGGCTACACTTTTCGGGTAAAAAAGGGAATCGAGGTTGGTCATGGAAAGCAAAATCCTTATATGATCTCAATTGATCAGGGGGAGAACCTTGAGGGTAAAGTACTGCTAAAACTTCGCACCCGGCGGATAGACCGGCCCTTCCTCCTTTTCCTGGTCTTCGCGGCAATAGCGGGCAAACGGCATCACCCTGAGGCGCTCTTCCGGAATTACCCGGCCGCACGCCTCGCAGATGCCGTAGGTTCCCCGCTCCACTCTCCCCATGGCTTCGTCCATCGCCGTCAGCTCCTGCCGCCGGATATCGGCCACGGTCAGTCCGGTATCCGCGAGGAGATCGATAAGCCCCTGCTCCGCCGGGTCGAGGGGGAACTCGAACTGGCTATGCAGCTCCTCCCCGGTGTTCTGGAACAGTCCGTCGCGCAACTCGTTCCACATCGCCCGTTTTTTCTCCAGGAGCATCTCCCGGAGCCGCGTCTGCCGTTTGTTCATTTTACCGGTCGCCATACTCCACCTCGGTCATTTATCGATCTGTTCGCCACTTTCGGGTGCAGTGCCTGTTTCGATAAGTGTAGCGCAGCGGATGGCAGATGCAATCCGTGGCGTCTTTTTTGACGCTACCGGTGAATCAGAGGAAAGAGGCACTAATTTCTTGCTACGCCGTTTAACAGGTGCTATTTTCAGCACTATGAGAAGAGTGCTGGAGGGGGAGCCGGCAAACATCCACCAGGTAAAGCATATCATGTATTAGAAGAATAATATGCCGCTGCAATCGGCATGGGACAGGATATAAAGGAGTGTTGAAGTTGAGCAGGTCAAATGCGGCAGTTGAGCTGTTGTCACGCAATCTTGAGCTTCATCCCGACAAAGTCGCTTATTTCTGCGGTGATCAGGCGCTTTCCTACCGTGAACTCGACAAAGCCTGCCGACGCTTCGCCCGTCTCCTGCAAAAACAGGGGATCGCCCCGGGAGAGCGTGTCCTGATCGTCCTGCCCGACTGCTTTGCATTCCCTGTCGCCTTTCTGGGGTGCCTGCTGTCCGGCGCCGTGGCCGTTGCGGCCGGCGCCCACCTCATGGAAGAGGATTTAACGTATATCTTCGGAGACTGCGGTGCGCGCCTGCTGGTCAGTCATGCGGAGCTTGCCACACCACGCTCCGTCATCGGCGACAAGGTCGAGGTAATTCTCTGCGGCGATGATGGGCCACTGGAAGATTCCATCTCTTTCGACGCCTTTTACAGCCCCTACCTTCCATCTGCTGAAGATTTCGCGTACATGCTGTACAGCTCCGGATCCACCGGCATGCCGAAGGGGGTCCCCCATCGGCATAAGAGCCTGCTCCTGCCTTGTGATCTGATGGGGAGGGACCTGCTGGGCATCACAAGCGATGATGTCATCTTTTCCTCCAGCAAGCTCTCCTTCACCTATGGACTCATCAACAGCCTCGCTTTCCCTCTCCGTTTCGGCGCCGCGGCGATTCTCCACCAGGGCAAACCGGACCCGCGCGCAATTCTCGACATCATCAGCCGGCGCAAGCCATCCATCTTCTTCTCCGTTCCAACCATATACACGCAGATTATCCTTTCCTGCGCGGAACGGGAATTGAAGCTGCCGATGCGGCTCTGCTGCTCGGCCGGCGAAGCGCTGCCCGCGGCCGTGTTCGAGGAGTGGCAACGCCTCACCGGCATGGAGATCCTCGACGGCATCGGGTCCACCGAAATGACCTACCATTTCATCTGCAATATCCCCGGTCAGGCGGTCGCCGGATCGGCGGGGCGGCTGGTGCCGGGCTACCGGGCGCGGCTGGTCGATGACAACGGCAACGACGTTCCTGCGGGAAGCGAGGGGAACCTGTTGGTCAGCGGCGATACGAGCTCCCCCTGTTACTGGAACCAACCTGAAAAGAGCGCCGAAACCATGCTGCCGGACGGATTCATAAGGACCGGTGACATCTTTGTGGAAAGGAACGGATTCTACTACCATCGCGGGCGGAGCGACGACATGATCAAGGCGGGCGCCCACTGGGTTTCGCCTGTCACCGTGGAGGATGCCCTGCGCGGTCATCCGGCTGTAGCGGATTGCGCCGTTGCAGCCGTTTCCGTCGGCACTCTCATTAAACCCGGGGCTTTCGTGGTTCTCACGCCCGGAACGGAACAGACACCCGGCCTGACAGGGGAACTGAGGGCCCATGTAATGGCGCGGCTCCCGGATTATATGTGCCCTGTACGCTTCCGCTTCATGGAGGAATTGCCGCGCACCTCAACCGGCAAGATCCAGCGATTCAGGCTGCGGGAATAAGATTCGCATTAACATTATTTAATAATCGCAATGTATTCGACCAGACGGGAGGAGAGGAACATGAACGCAATCGATGAACTGAAAGAACTGATGCTGAAGATCGGGATAAAGGAATGCATTGTAAATGAGACTGATCCGGCACAGCCGCTTGCGGGGCGGGCGATGGATTCCATTGACTACCCCGCATTCATCGCAGCTGTCGAGGAACGCTACGGGATTATAATTACCGATAGATACTCTCTCAAACTGAGGTCTCTGAACGATTTCATGAATTTCATCAATGACGGGTCATGAATTTTCTTCCCCATGCACTTGCCGGGGGACTCCACAAAAAGAAGCCGTACCCGGGGATACGGCTTCTTAAACATTCAGTGACCTTCTCGCTTGCGTAAGAGTGCACAATTATTTCACCGTACGTCGAAGTACGGGTTACCAACCGCCCCTATAGGTCCGATAGCCTCTTGCGCGATAGTATCCCCTCGGCGCGTAGTATCCCCTTGGTGAGTAGTATCCCCTCGGTGCAACATATACACTCGACGCATAGTATGGTTCCGGCGCGTAGTATGCCGCAGGCCCCGCATAAACTGCCGGCCCTGCAGTTACGGGATAGCCGACCCCTGGAAACGGGAGTGCAATGTGCGCTACGGTGTCTATGACGGCTGCGGGGATGCTCAGTGCAGCGACGATTGGCCACAAGGGTCCGCCTGGAATACCTCTTTCATGGTAGGGCCCTCCCCATCCGTCGGCAAACGCCGGCGCTGAGGCAGTTGCTGATAATAAAATTGCAACGATAAGTGTTACCACAATCTTTCTCATATATCCTCCCTTCCTCATGTAACGCCGTACGAAGATTCCCCCGCTCCATGTTTTTATTTTACACTCCTGTATGGATAAAGGGAAGGTGCAATTATTTTGCCGCGGGAGCCGCAGGAACAGCCGGTGCAGTTTCGACCTTCTTTGCAACGCATTTCTTGTGTTTCTTGTGCTTCTTGACGCATTTCTTTACTTCTTTCTTCTCCACCTTCACTTCACCGCCAG
>JBGPID010000044.1:0-13052 GCA_041484725.1 Geobacteraceae bacterium
CCCGATTGGCGGGAAACAGTTCGGCGGAACATCGAATCCGGTTTTGGCCAACCCTATGAAGCAGGAGGGGTCAGAAAAGACGGAACGATATATCCTCTCCTTATTCAGGGAAAAAATATTCCTTACAAGGGGCGTACTGTTCGAGCAGTGGAATACAGGGACCTCACCGAAAAAAAACAGGCTGACAAGGAAAAGGAGGACCTCGAGGGAAAGCTGCAACAGGCCCAGAAGATGGAGTCTATCGGGCGGCTGGCGGGTGGCGTGGCCCACGACTTCAACAACATGTTGACCGTGATTTTAGGCCATGTGGGCATGGCGCTGGCGGACCTGGAATCGTCCCATCCGCTTTACTCCAGACTGGAGAAAATCAGAAGCGCCGGGGAGCGTTCCGCCGACCTTACCCGCCAACTCCTGGCTTTTGCCCGCAAACAGACCGTCTCCCCCAAGGTGCTCGACCTTAACCAGACTGTTGGGAGCATGACCAGTATGCTGAAGCGCCTTATCGGGGAGCAGATCGATCTGGCATGGCTGCCGGGCAAGAATGTATGGTCTGTGAATATGGATCCCAGCCAGATCGACCAGATTCTGGCCAACCTTTGCGTCAACGCCCGGGACGCCATCGCGGATGTGGGCAAAGTCACCATCGAAACAGGCAACGCTGAGTTTGACGAGGCTTTCTGCAACGATCAAGTGGGGTTTTTACCTGGTGAGTATGTTCTCCTGGCCGTTAGCGACGACGGCTGCGGAATAGAACCGGAGGTGCTGGACAACATCTTCGAACCTTTTTTCACAACCAAGGAATCTGGCAAGGGTACGGGCCTGGGATTAGCCATGGTATATGGGGTGGTCAAGCAAAACAATGGCTTCATCAATGTAGACAGCCAACCGGACCAGGGTACGACCTTCAAAATCTACCTCCCGCGGCATCGGGATAAAAATGTTTGCTTACCGGATAAGGGACCGGGCCAACCGGCTGAACGCGGCTACGAGACGATCCTTATAGTGGAGGATGAACCGGAGATCTTGGAAATGACTACAATGATGCTCGAAAGACTGGGCTATCGGGTGATATCGGCTAGTACGCCGGGTGAAGCCATTTACCTTGCCAAGGAGTATAACGGTAAGATCGACTTACTCGTGACCGATGTGATCATGCCAGAAATGAACGGTCGGGACCTTGCAAAAAACATCCTGCACTATCACCCCAATCTCAAGCGCTTGTTCATGTCCGGTTATACTGCCAACGTCATTGCACACCACGGTGTTTTAGACAAAGGCATTAATTTCATACAAAAACCTTTCTCTGAGGAAAACCTTGGCTCTAAAGTGAGGGAGGCGATAGATGAGGATCGAGAGTTAAGTTGAGGATAGATATAAGGGTTCAACTCTCCATTTTCCATTTTTTCTGAAAGATGAAGTTGCCAACCAGGAAGCAAGACCGGCCTTTAATAAAAACCGGGCCGGTCAGCCCCCACGACGTTCGCACAATAAGGATAAATTTAATTTCAAGAAATTGCATTTTGTAGTTTTGGCCATCCAACTCATACACTAATGCACGGCTGTTTGGAAATATTATGGAGACAATAAGAGTCAAACTCACAAGGAAACGAAGACGCTTTTATCTGACGGCGCTGATCAGTTTTGCTATCTTTGCTGGTGGTATGATCTTAGGAACAACGTATAGGTTATTTATTCCAGTTGGTCTTCTCGGCTTTGCTACTGCTATGGGGTGCGTCATTGGAATGTTGTTTGGACTCAGATGCCCTTCTTGCGGAGAGAACCTTGGGTATGCCTTGAGTTGGCCTGTAAAGTGGAATCTAGGTGTATCGGAGCGTATCAGGCTTTGTCAGTTCTGTGGAGTAAGCCTCGATAAGGAAATTTGATGCGAGGTGCGAACAATGGGCTGGTGTCGGATGCCGCAAAAGACGCGGCCCCGCACATCCCCTGAACCGTTATGCCAAAAGAATAAAGCGATTAATGCTCATCCCCAGTAAGCTTTATCGTGAGGCCCTAATGCAATGAATTTGATCGTATTGTCGGGACACTCTAAGCAATCTGCGCAAAGGACAATAGCATCATCACCTTTTTTTCGACAGATTGAACAGTAGAGGAAAATGATGAGAAAATTTCGCCGGACGGGACAACTGTAGTAGCCCCGGAAATTACCTTTAAGCGGCTCGCCCAAGGCGACAGGGCTTTCGCAGATCATGGCTACTTTTTTTTGGACGGCTTCTTTTATGGCACTGTGTTTTTTGAGTGACGCAACAAATTCATCACTGAAGACAAGATTCATTTAAAGACCTCATCATAACTGTGCCATGTAACCTTACCAGACTTGATTTTCTCAATTGACTGAAGCAGCGAATCGGAAAAATCCGGGTCTGCAAGAATTGTTTCAGTGGGGTCGTTTTCCTTGGCCCGCTTTAATTTTAAAACAAATTGGGTAAAAACCTCTGAAACAGTTGTACGTTGGGTTTCCGCATATTCCTTGATAAAGTCAATCAGGTCTGCATCAAGTGTAAGGTTAATTCGGGTTTTCTGCATAGCGTACCTCCTGCATGTATATTATGCGCACGTCATGCGTTTTGTCAAGGTGTTAATTTACCATGGCATAACAAGCAGGGGCAGTGGACTTCGCCACTACCCTGCAAAACCGTTCGCCCACCGGATGATTGGACCGCAAAAAATCCTTGACTCGCCCCACATTTGTAATTACAATGTGCCTACAGACTATATTCTCGGAGGAAATAATATATGAGGACAAACATAATTCGCATTGGTAATTCTCAAGGGATACGCATTCCCAAAATTCTTCTTGAGCAAAGCCGTCTTGGGACAGAAGTAGAACTGGAGGTAGAAGACGAAATGATTCTGATCCGTTCGGCGTCTCATCCCCGTGAAGGATGGGGGGAAAAATTTCGGCTTATGGCTGAGAGCGCAGACGACAAGATGATTGACGAGGATTTGAGCGGACAAACAGAATGGGACGAGGATGAATGGGAATGGTAATCAAACGTTTTGAAGTTTATCTGGTCAACCGAGATCCAACGATTGGCAGTGAGATTCGCAAAGCGAGGCCATGTCTCATAATTTCTCCCGATGAAATGAATCGGTATATATCTACTGTAATCGTTGCGCCAATGACGACCAAGGGGAGGGATTATCCCACGCGGGTGAAGTGCACCTTCAAGGGTAAGGAAGGACACGTGGTCCTTGATCAACTCAGAACTGTTGACAAATCACGTCTTGTTCAAAAGCTTGGAAGAATCGACCAACAAACGCAAGAAGAGGTTTTGTCTATTCTTGCTGAAATGTTTGCGCCGTGAAAGGGCGAACAACAGATTGGTGCTGATTCGCTTCGCTCCCAGCACAGTCTTTGCCGTTCGCTGAAGCAAATCTTTATAGTTAACCATATATAGTGCCATATAATTGTATGGCATCCCGCACTGTTTTCTGATAAGGTTATTCATATGACAAGGGCGCTTTTCGAATGGGATTCCAAAAAAGATCAGGAAAACCAGGAAAAGCATGGGATCTCATTTGCGTTGGCCCAATACGCTTTTGCCGATTCTCAACGTATCATCGCTGAAGACGTGAACCACAGCAAAACTGAAAAGCGTTACTATTGTTTTGGCAAGGTCGGAGATGGCATTCTCACGGTGCGCTTTTCGTATCGGAACAATGTGATCCGCATAATTGGAGCCGGTTACTGGCGGAAAGGCAAGGCGATTTATGAGCACGAAAATAAAATACACCGATGAGCCATTGGGGGAGATCAAAATTGTTCCTGACTTCCTCCCTTCTCCTGCAGAATTGGCTTTTCGTGAGGAATCAGTCAAGGTGACAATCTCACTCAGCAAGAAGAGCGTTGAGTTTTTCAAGGATGAAGCATCCAAGCATCATACGCAATATCAGCGCATGATTCGGCAATTACTTGATACGTATGCGGATGTGCAATCAGAGCAGCGAACCAAACGCTCAACGCGGACCTCCAAAAAACAGCCGGCCGGTTAGATCGAAACCGTTATCCGAGAAAAAAAGTATCTTGCTTCAACGTAGTATTGATAGTACAATTAACACTACAAAAGGAGGTATTATCAATGGCTACCGTACCCAAAATAGTCCCTATTTCCGATCTTCGTCAGGATGCCACCGGCATCGTAAAAAGAATGGCATCTTCCCGTGAGCCTGTATTCATTACTCAACGAGGAAGGGCTGCTGCTGTCATGGTAAGCATGCAGACATACGAGCAATCTCAACATGAATTGGAAATATTGCGTTTACTTGCCCGTGGAGAAAAAGAAATTGAATCCGGCGAGGGATATGACATGGAAACAGTTTTTGCCGAGGCGGATAAGCTTCTGAATGAGATGAATTCTTGAAAATCATATTTACCCCGACCGCACGCAATCAATTCCTGGACGCACTTGCATACATTCGACGAGAAAATCCATCTGCTGCCATTTCATTCAGAATAAAAGCAGAGGATGTCCTGTCGAGACTTCATGAATTTCCTGAGTCAGGCCGACTTCTACCGGAATTTCCTGACCTTCCTTTTCGCGAAGTGATTGTGGCACCTTACCGCTTCTTCTATCGTATTAAAGAGAATACCGCATGGATTGTTGCAGTCCGGCACGGTGCACATCTTCCCAATGAACCAAAAGATGTTGCCGGCGGATAACCTTAGGCTCCACGTAACCGCGTTAAACCCGCGTCACGTAAGCCTCTGGCCGTTCGACCTATAAATGGGGAATTGAAATGAAACGAATATTTTCGGAGTATTTTATACTCTTAATTGTTATGAGCTTTGTTGTGATTGCAGAAGAGCATGTTCAAGCCATCCAGGAGGGGCCTGCTACCAAATACGCAAGCCCGATAAATGCACTTCTCAAGGCTACTATTGACAAACTTGGTAATAGTCGTTCATCTGTAGCTGCCAGAATCGGCAAACCTTTAGCTATAAGTTCCGAGTTCGTTGCTAATCCCGATGAGCCCCTGCAAGATGACAGAATCCATACCCTTACTTATGATGGGATTATCATTTGGATATATCACGCTGCCGCAAAAAATAAAGAAAAGCTTCTTTCTGTGCGAATGACTAAAAACAGAAAGGAATTACTTCCGGAACTGATTGGCAAAAGCGAAGAATATATCATTTCAAAATTCGGGCAACCAACAAGCTTTAGAGAAGGAAAAATTGAATACGATTCACTGGATGACGATGAATCGGGACTAGGCGTTATTGATCTGGAATTCAAAAATTCTTCTGTAGATGCGGTTGAACTGACTTATTATATTGATTGAAAAATTGAAAGATCGGCCAGGAAGAAAACAGGCCAAGCATAAGCTGGCTTGCGCAGAGTCCTGAGGCGGCGTTAAAGGGAATCCGTAAACTTGTGGGCGAAGTTATTACTGCTGGCTCTCCCCGCAGCACGCTCGACATGAGCAGATTCCATGATATAGTAACTCAAATTACCTATTATCCATCTCTAAGCTCTCCTCCCATTCCAAACAGGGGGTGATCGGCCTGTGAACATGCAGACCTCCGGCACGGTTCTGGTTGTCGACGATTCCGCACTTATCTGCAAAACGGTTTGCCACGCCATAGAGCCGTCAGGCTATACCGTCCTGACTGCAGTGGGCGGAAAAGAGGCGCTGCAAATTCTTTCCGACCGGGGGGAGAGGATCGATGTCGTGATTACGGATGTCATAATGCCGGTGATCGACGGCGTCGAGCTCATGGGGAAGATCCATGAGCTGTATCCTGACCTGCCGGTCATTCTCATGACCGCATACTCCAATATCGACATCGTGATCACCGCCATCAAAAAGCGCGCTTTCGATCTGATCCTTAAGCCCGTAGACGCCACCCTGTTGCAGCAGGCGGTGGAAAAGGCGATGAAGCAAAAGAACCTTCTCTATCTGGAAAAAAATTACCTGGAAACCCTCAAGCAGACCGTTAAGGAAAAAACCAGGGAACTGCAAATGAAGATGACGGAACTGGAGGAGGCCAGAACAAGCCAGTCAACCGAGCATGAAAAACTGAAAGTACTCTTCCGCAAGGTCCAGGAAATCAAGGAGGAGTGGGAACGGACCATGGACTGCATCGGTGATATGGTCCTCCTCGTCGATCCCGCCGGAAAGATACGCCGCTGCAACCAGGCATTGCGTCTTTTTGTCGGCAAGAGCTATCTGGAAATTCTCGGCACCGATTGGCGGGAGCTTTTTCTCACCCATTCCCTCACTACCACGGCTACCCTTACCGGCGGAACCGAACTCCATCATGCCCCGAGCGGTCGCTGGTTCATCTTTACCGAATATCCCTTTACCGACCGGACGGAAAACGAAAACCGCGGCACTGTCATCACTATTCATGATACAACGGAACTGAAGATAGCCTTGGACGCCCTGGGAAAAGCCTACAAGGAGCTGCAGACCACCCAGGCACAGGTTCTTCAAAACGAAAAGATGGCCTCCATCGGCCAACTGGCTGCAGGCGTTGCCCACGAAATAAATAATCCGATCGGCTTTGTTTCGAGCAATCTCGCTACCCTTGACAAATACCTGGAGCGTCTGACCGGTTTTATGACTTCCCAGGCACGCATTGTAGAAGATGCCGCGAGCCACGAGGCGCAACAAGAACTTGCCGCGCTTCGGCAAACGCTGAAGATCGACCGGATTGTCCCTGATATCGGCAAGCTGATCAGCGAATCACTCGACGGCGCGAATCGTGTGCGTAAAATAGTACAGGACCTGAATACCTTTTCCAGGGTGGACCAGGGTAACAGCAAGGTTACCGATCTTGTCGAGTGCCTGGAGAGTGCAATCACCATAGTCTGGAATGAGCTGAAGTACAAGGCCACCTTGAAGAGGAATTACGGAAATATTCCGCCGATAAACTGTTATCCCCAGCAGCTTAACCAGGTCTTTATGAACCTGCTCGTCAATGCCGGCCATTCAATCGAAGGCCAGGGCCTTATCACCATCACAACGTGGTCGGATAACGATACAGCCAATGTTTCGATTGCCGACACCGGTTGCGGCATTGCTCCGGAGCACCTGAACCGGATTTTCGAACCTTTTTTCACCACCAAGGAAGTGGGAAAGGGAACCGGTCTCGGGCTCAGCATCAGTTTCGACATAATCCAAAAGCATCATGGCGAGATTACGGTGGAAAGTACGGTCGGAGCGGGGACGACATTCACAATAAAGCTGCCGCTCGGAAATGCAGAACCGTAGAGGGAACGGGGAGAGGTGGAATAGATTCACTCCAGCCTGCACGTCGGCAGTCGCCGGTGAATGAATAAAGTAAAGAGGTCTATACTGCGAGGGAGGAAATGATATGAATCATGGCATTCTGCTTGTTGATGACGAGCCGAACGTGCTTTCGGCGCTGGAACGGGCACTCCTCGATGAACCGTACACCATATACAGTGCCGAGAGCGGCGAGGAAGGCCTGGAACGACTGAGCCAGGCAAAGGTGAAGGTCATTGTTTCCGATGAACGGATGCCCGGCATGGGGGGGGCGGAATTCCTCTCCCGTGTCAAGGAGTTGCAGCCCCAGGTAGTGAGGATCATGCTGACCGGGCATGCAAGCGTGGAATCGACTATGAAGGCGGTCAATAGAGGGGAAATCTATCGCTTTTTCATCAAACCGTGGGATGATACGGAACTGATCCTCTCCCTCCGCTCCGCAGTGGAAAAATACGACCTGGAAGAGGAAAATCGCAGGCTGCTGCGGACCGTCAAACGGCAGTCCCAGGAACTTAAAATGCTGGAGGAGCGATTTCCGGGGATATCCGCCATGCACAGGGACGAATCCGGCACTTTCATACTCCCCGACATCTCCGATGACGAGGTAGAAGAGATCATTGCCGAATACTGCGAGAAATCCTAGGATCAGATATTCTGCCGATAAACGTGATGCCTCGGCTGGGGCTCTTTTCGGTTAATCTCTCCCGGCTTAATTTCGCGTAGGTTTGATCCGGGGTAGTTCGTAGCCGGCTGAAAAAAGATGGCGACAGCAAAGTCAGATGCGGAATTCCTCGATCTTCTGTTCGTCGAATTCGTTCGTGACCCGCATAAGCCGCTCGTTACCGTCGATGGTGACCATAACGACGCACTCCCTCCCCATCTCCGCCTTGGTGTAGCGCAGCACGATCTTTGCCGCTGTTTCCAATAATGCATCATCGACGTTTCCGAGCAGTACCCCCAGCGGGCTCCCCCCTTCCAACCAGCGGACGGACGCCTCTCCCGGCGCTACGGCCTTCTCCAGGAGATCGTTTTCCGTCTCGTCGCGGCCGACGATGACCTTGGTCCGGGTGCTTGCCCGGAAATGGCGGCCAAGCTTGAGTAGACGGAAGTCGCGGAGGTTTAAAAGGACGCTATGGGCGAAAACGTCCTTTACCTTGGAGACGAACGACAGCTCGGTCAGCAGGCAGCCACCGGCCGGGCAGGGGTAGTTCTTCACATCCAGTTCGACGGCAAGCTGAAACTGCTCCTTGCGTGACCGCCCGTGCATGGCGAGGAGGCGTTTGCGGTCGACCCATCCCTCCAGCTCCGGAATGGTGGGCTCGAAATGTCTGGCCGACAGGGGACGCAACAGCAGTCCCTTGAGACCGCTCTCCCGCTCGATGACGCGCAGGGTGTCGCGTCGCTGACTCATGGGCCGCTGGCCGAGCACCTCGCCGGTGATTATGAAGTCAGCGCCGCTTTCCGCCATGTATTCCCGCGCTTTTCGCAGGAGAAAGATACGGCAGTCGACACATGGGTTCATCCCCTTGCCGTAGCCGTGCCGCGGCTTGCGGACTATCTCCAGGTATTCCACCCCCTTGTTCATGACCTTGATGGGGATGTTGAATTCGGCGGCGACTCTTACGGCCTCGGATTTGCAACCGGCGTTTTTGCCGGTGCAGGTGCAGAAGGGTGAGGTAAAGTTGAGGGCTTCGACGGCAATCCCCTGGTCGAGCATGACCTTGACTGCTAAGGTGGAGTCGAGCCCGCCGGAGAGGAGGGCGAGCGCTTTTCTTTGCATTTTTTCTCCTGTGGCCCCATAACCGGACAACAACCGGCGGCTGGCAACCAGTGGCCGGCGGCCGGAAGCTACGGAACCGAATTAAAATTAATATTAAGGTATTTGGACTGACCCGGCCGCCGTAGCCAAAGCTACTTTGGCGGGGGAGGCAGGCGAAATGTTGAAGTCGTAATAGACTAAAAGTCCTCAGCGTTCAGCCTTATGACCTTGTTTGTGGTGATGCCGTGAATTCTTCTTCTGGTAGATGCTGCGTCTCAACTCGCACCGGTCATCCGCCGCCAGCAGGTCGCCGCGGCTTCCCCATGCCCGACCCATGCATCCCCCGGCGCAGTCGGACTGGCCGGGGCAGTCCCGGCATTCCTGTATCGCGTCGGAGCGTCGGCGGCTGGTCTTGAGCAGCGCAGACCAGAGAGGGGCCCCCTCGGCAAAGGCAGCGGCAAGGCTTTTGGCGAAGACCCCCGTAACGGCAAATCCGTCCGCATGGCAAAGTACGCAGGGATAGAGATCACCGCCAGGGGTGAGATAGGGGTTCTCGACAAACGTGCAGCATTCCGTACGGGGGGCATCCCCCTTCAACCACTCCAGGGCCGCCGTATTTCCGATTTCGTCGTAGAGATCGCGGAACCGCGGCTCGGTTTCGTAGCGGTGCAGCAATGTTCCATACTGATCCTGGCCAGGGGGTGCGACCAGCGACTCATTTCCCGCCCGTCCGCAAAGGACGAGGGCGCCGGTGGCAACGGAAGCGATGCCGAAGGAATCCGCAAGTTCCAGGAGCGCCGGAATCTCCTCCAGGTTGTGGCGCATCTCCGTGAAAAAGAGTGAAATATGCCGGGAAAGTCCCCCTTCGGAAAGCCTGCGGATCCCCTGCATCACCCCCTGGAAGGCGCCGTCTCCCCGCACCAGGTCATGGGTCGCGGCAGTAGCTCCATCCAGGCTTATCTGCAGCGAGAGTCCCGGGCATTTCAGCCCTCGCAAGGCAGCTACATCTTCATCTTTGAAGAGCATGGCGTTTGTCTGCATGGCCACGCTGCCGAAACCCAGTCCGCAGGCGAAGCGCAAGAGGTCCAGCCAGGCAGGATGAGAGAGCGGCTCGCCACCGGTTATGCGCACCCCCTCCCCGCCAAGTTCCTTATATTCCCCGATCAGCCGGTGAAGCGCTTTTTCCGGTACGTGCAGGGATGAGGATACCGACTCCGCCTCGACCCAGCAATGCCTGCAGGTGAGATTGCAGGCGGCGGTGATGGAAAGAGTCAGCATTTTGGGAGGACGCAGCCCCTCCTGGCGCAGAATATCAAATGTGTCGGCTGTTGGCGTTGCCGGTGATTTTTGCTTCATCCTTCTTCTCCGTAATCATGAGAGAACAGCATGGGAGACATCTAACGAACAGCTCGTTGTCTCAGCCACTGAATAAAATATGACGGAACTTGGAAATATTGTCAAAGGGTAAATAAAGTCACGCATTTCAGGGATTTTTTTTGCGAAGGCCTTACCCCCCGATGACCTTGAGAATGCCGAGCAGCAGGTCGACAGGGGTGGGGGGACAACCGGGTATTTGCGCGTCCACCGGGATCACGTTGCTGATTCGCCCCAGCGAGGCGTAGCTCTCCCCGAAGATCCCGCCGTCGCAGCCGCAGTCACCGACCGCGACTACAAGTTTCGGGTTCGGGGTGGATAGATAGGTTCTTTTCAGCGCGATCTCCATATTTACCGAAACCGGGCCGGTGACCAGCAGCATGTCGGCAAAACGGGGGGAGGCGGTGAAGCTGATACCGAACCGCTCGCAGTTGTAGATCGCGTTGTTCATGGCGTGGATCTCCAGTTCACAGCCGTTGCATGAGCCGGCATCGACATGGCGGATGGTGAGACTGCGGTGAAACGTCTTTCTGATCCGTTCTTCGAGCTGGGCGCCGATCACGGCTATTTCCGCCTCGACCCCGGCCGGAAGCGGCTCGGTGACGACACCGGTGCGGAATATCTGGTGTAAAATCCTTAGCATGATGGATCCTTGAAAGTCGTGCTGCGTGCTGCCTATATCTAACCCGAAAAAAGCATTTACTCGCGCAAAGGCGCAAAGGACGCAAAGAAATGCAAATAACTCAAGCTGGAAGAAACCAAAAGCTACCAAGTGAAAGGCTCATGATCTGATTTTCCTTTGCGTGCTTTGCGTGCTTTGCGCGAAACCGCTTTTCCAAAGTTGAAAGTTTTTTTCTCACTGAAGAGTGAACAACTTTTCCTCTCACAGATCATGCCCCGAATAGGACTGGTTGAAGCTCTTGTTGCAGACCGGGAAGTCGGGCACGATGTTGCCGTGGACGGCCTGTTCGAGGGCGAGCCAGTTGACGCTCGACGGGTCCCTGACCATGCAGCGGTTGATCCCCTCTGTCGGCCCGGACTGCACCCAGTATACGATCTCGCCGCGCCACCCCTCGACCAGGGAAAAGCCGCTCCGGTCAGGTGGCGGCGGGTTAAAGGGGACCCGCACCTCACCAGGGGGGAGTTCCTCAAGTATCTGCCGCAGGAGTCTTACCGATTCCCGGATCTCGTCGATCCGCACCCAGACCCGGGCATTCACATCGCCTGCCTGATAGACGGGAACCCTGGGAATAAGGTGGTCATAGGGGGGAAACGGACTCTGCAGACGGCTGTCCATCTTAAGCCCGCTCGCCCGGGCAACGATACCCACCACCCCCAGGTCTCTGGCCTGTTCCGGCGAAAGGCGCCCCGTATCCCTCACCCGGTCCTCCAGGGAGGGGTTTTCATCGTAGATCGTGACCAGCCGTTCAAATTCCCCGGTAAATCTGTCCAGTTCCCACAACATCTCATCTATCCCTGCGTCGTCGAGGTCGATTGTCACCCCCCCCGGAACGACCAGGTCCATCATGAACCGGTGGCCGAAGAGCCGGTGATTGGCGCGGACGAAATACTCCTTCTGGGTGTGAAGCTGGAAAAGGAGAAAGGCAAAGGCGACATCGTTGCAGATGGCGCCGATATCCCCCAGATGGTTGGCGATCCGCTCCCGCTCCAGCATGAGGGCCCGCAGCCACATTCCCCTCGCAGGCACGGCGCACCCCGCCGGCGCCTCGATCGCCCGGCAGTAGCCTATGGCATGGGCCACCGTGCTGTCGCCGGAGACCCTCCCCGCCAGCCTTGCCCCGTCCGTCCAGGAGAGGGATTCGAAGCGTTTCTCGATCCCTTTGTGCACATAGCCGAGCCGCTCTTCCAGGTTGATGATCTCTTCGCCTACCGCCTGGAAACGGAAGTGACCAGGCTCGATGATCCCGGCGTGGACCGGTCCCACCGGGATCTCGTAGACTCCTTCCCCTTCGGCCCTGATCCACCGGTAACTACCCTCGACCCGCTGCATCCTGGTCGCGGCAGGGAAGCCCTTGCGCAGCGGCCAGGCATCCTCCGGCCAGTCCTCATGCTTGATCCAGGGGCGCGGATCGGGGTGTCCCACCGGGACCACCCCCATGAGACTCTGCATCTGCCTTTCGAAGCGCCAGGCGGCGACGAATTTTCTCTTTATTGTCGGGAAGGTCGGATCGTCTGCCGGAAGTTCGCATTTCACGATGAGGAATTCCGTTCCCAGGTTATAGCAGGCATAGATGCCGAATCCCCTCCCCAGGGGGGTTTCATCGCTGGCCCATTCCGCAACGAGCCGGGCGCCAGTATAATTCATTGACCGTGCTGCCTCGTTGAACTCCGCACGCGGCAGGCAGTACATGGAGACTTCAGCCGGGTAAAGACCGGCGCCGGGACAGGCAGCCTTGCCGAACTGGTCGATCATTTTCTCGCGGAGTGCGTTCATTTCAGTATCCCCACTGCCATATGGAACCAGTCGGAGAGGAAGCGCGGCATATAGAGGCCGAGGACCAGCACCAGGGCCATATGGAGGAGGACCGGCACGTGGGCAGCCTTAAGCGGCGTCTGCCAGGGGGGGGCAAGACCGGACACCATCGGCTGGACCTTCCGGAAAATGGCGGCAAAGGCTACCCCCAGCCCCAAGAGGAGAAGGGGC
>JBGPID010000045.1:0-12993 GCA_041484725.1 Geobacteraceae bacterium
CGCTTCCCTACGCCGGCATTATCCGGATCAGGTACAAAGGGTTGCCAACCCAAGTCATGGGCCGGCTCTCAGCCGAAACTCCCCCAGCGAAATTATTATCTGGTTTTCAATGACTTGAGTATGCCTGGAAGCGAAAATGCGCTATAAGATTAACCTAGCAATATCGCCCGTCTCCTGTCAACTCTTTTCTTGGCTGATTATGGCTGCCATTAATAGTGTGTGGGCCTATTATCTCAACCATAAAATCATTTTATGGGATGCGGTCAATCATCGGGGTTGTCGTCTTTGCGCCTTTTCCTGTCGAGTCCCGCCGATATTTCTTCTTCTTTCCTGATCTCTTCCCTGCACCAGCTCCATACCTGGTAGCTTTCCAGCCCGAGGATGGTCATGCCGGCAGCGAAAACCGCCCAGAAATTTTCCTCCATGGCGCCGGAAAAGTGGTAGAAGAGATAAAAACCGGCGAGATATGCCAACTGGGTAAAGCCGCCGTAGCTGGCGGAGCCGCTCATCATCCGCGACAGGATCAGGATGATGGCGGAGAAGCTGTAGATGAGGAGCGCAGTGCTGATCATTTCGGCGGATGGAGGCTGGCCGAGGAGATCGTGAATCCCGGGAGGGAGGGACGGAAGAAAGTCGAAGTCGCGAATCGCCCCTATGCTCATGGCTATAAAGAGTGCTATTACATAAAAGAAATGACTTGACCTGGCCCTCAACCGGCGAATTTTATCGTTCTCCAGCGGTTTGGTGGATTGTGGATAGTCCGAGCCATCCTTCCGGCGGGATTCAGGGGGATGGTTTCCCATTCTGTTTTTCATCTCCGGCAAAGCGAGGGGAGGAAGTCTCCGTTCAGGAGTGCCTGCTTCCGCGTTCCCATTACGTTTTCTCTTTTGTCTGCCCCGGGACTTTTTTCAGCTCTTCTATTTCCTCTACAGCGTTCCTGAGTTGAAGGGCCACTGCCCGAATGTCATCGGCAAGATCGGAGAGTTCGCCGGAAATACCCGTAAGTTCACGGTCAAGATTACCATTGTTTATATCCGATGTAAATTCCGTAATTTCCCGGAGGGGGATGAATATCTGGCGGCGCAGCAGGGCAGCCACGCCACCGACCGTCAGAAAGAGCACCATGATGCTGAAAATGATCATTCTGCCGCGCATTACGGCCAGGGTTGAAAGGAGTGGCGCTGCGGAAAGTCCTATGTCCAGGGTGCCGAGGATTTTCTGCTCGGCGGCATGGAAATGACATTGGGCGGTGTAGCAGGCGGGCTCGTTATAGATGGGAGCGGTGATGGCAATCACAGCCACCCCCCGTTCGTTGACAAAGCGGCGTACCCGCTCCATGGAACCGATAGTGGCTG
This sequence comes from Geobacteraceae bacterium, assembly GCA_041484725.1. Taxonomy (GTDB): domain Bacteria; phylum Desulfobacterota; class Desulfuromonadia; order Geobacterales; family Geobacteraceae; genus JBGQDJ01. The sequence goes on from JBGPID010000045.1 coordinate 1,356, forward strand.
TCGCCAGCGGACCTGCGTGGCAGCCGATGCAGCCGGCGCTCTTTTTGTCCACGAAGCGGCCCACTTCGCGTGGGTCTCCCGAAAACATGATGAGCCCCTTTTTGTTGAAGATGCGCAGGTGCTCAACCCCTTTCTGGTCGCCGACATTCGCGATGATGTTGCGCAGCGTCTCCCGGTCCGACTTGAGCATGGCATAGCGGGTGGATTTGATGACGGTGTCGGTCAGGTTGGTTTCATGCGTGGTGGTGTCGTTTATCATGTCGGTTTTCATGACCGAATAGAGGAGTATGCAGCAGATCACTACGAAACCGGTCACCGCCACCGCCACAGGTACTATAGCTCGGGCGGACAATGTTCTGAACATGTTATCTCTCCTTTTGCCATTGCTCCCCATCACCAATCCGACCCGCAAGCGCAGAAAAATGCATAGGGCAAAAATCGAATACTTTGCCCTATGCATTTTGCCTTTAACCAGCCGCCGGCTATCGGCTACCAGCCGCTAGTTTTTCCCCATCTGATGACATTTTTCGCAGTTCTCTTTGACCGTGAACGCGGACTTGCCGTCGTGACAGGCGCCGCATGATTTCTGCGTTTCCATGCCGGCCATGGAAACGGTCACGTTCCCCTTCCCCGGCAGATAGAGGCGGGGATGGCATTCCGCGCACGAATAGATGCCCGTATGGAATTTATGGCTGAACAGAACGTTACCGGCGTCTTTTACGGTAAAGTTCTTCTCCCGGACCGGATGGCACTTCGCGCATTCTCCGACCTTAAAGGCAGCCTTGCCGTTGTGGCAGGCCCCGCACGATTTCCCCTTTTCCATTTCCGCCATGGTTGTCCTGGGGTTGGGACCTGCCTTGTACAGCCTGCTATGGCAGGAGTTGCACTGCTTGGCCCGAAGATGTCTGGTATGGCTGAAGACCAGCGGGCCGGTTTCTTTTACCTTATAGGTTATCTCGCGGACCTTGTGGCATTGGGTGCATTTGCTCAGGGCGAACGCCTTGGCACCGTTGTGACAGGCTCCGCATGATTTCCCCTGTTCCATCTCGGCCATGGTATAGTGGCCGGTATTCAATTTACTACTCTCGTGGCAGGTCTTGCAACTGAAATTCGGGGTTGTCCTGGTTTTTTTACCCAGATGGGATTTGTGGCTGAATACTACTTTGCCCGCATCCTTGGTGGTGTAGGTTATATCCTTGAGATCCACGGCGTGGGCAAAGGCGGTTGTAATGATAAGTGCTACCGGAACAAGAAGTGTCAAGCGGGATATCATGGTTTTCTCCTGTTATATAATGGGCCTTCAACAAGAATTTTCTTCAGGGCCACTGCCGAACCGGCCGGACGATCCCCTCTTCCATACGGCTGCGGTATGACCCCGCAGTTGCCGGTTCCGTGTCTTCTCCCGGCACGTAATATCTTGCCGTATCTTTTGCGGTTGCGATCTCACCGGCGGTTTTCCAGGTATAGAGGATCGGCAGCCGGTAGAGGATGAAGCGCCAGACGACGATATAGATGGAGAAGAGGGTAATGGAGATGATTGCCTCCCGCCAGGTGGGGATCTCCCGCTCGGCCAGTTTCCAGTTGAAGGTGATCATGCCGGTATTCAACCGGTTGAGCACTACGCCGAAGACTGTGAGAAACGCGCTGAGGCGGATCAGCCCCACCATCTTGCGCCTGATTGCGTAGGCGAAGAGGATGAGCGGCAGGATGACCCCGATACCCATCTCGAATAAGTACCATGCGCCATAGCCGGTTGCCAGGTATTCCCACTTGTTGTCATGGGCTATGCCCATCAGCTTGATTGCCAGATAGGTAATGAGCCCCATGCTGGCTCCCTTGGCGAGACTGATGGTGAGCTTGTCGAGGTTGTCACGGAAATTGTCGTCGCAGCGCCACGCCATCGTTTTCCGGACGATGGTTGAGACCGCGATCACCATGCAGAGACCGCCGGGAATGGAGGAGACGAAGAAGTGGAGCCACTGGAACGCGGAGGAGTACCAGAGCGGATGGACCTTGCCGGGCGCATAGTTGAAGAGCGCTCCCAGCGCCCCCTGGTGGAGGGTGGAGAGGATGATCCCGGACACTGTGAGGCCGAGCGTGATTTTCCGCACCCCCTGTTTGCCCACTGGGAAACCGATCCATTCGAAAAAGGCGACGGAGACCTCGCAGACCTGGACGGAGAGATAGGTGGCCACATGCCAGCCGACGAGAAAGAGGACAGCTACCGGGCCGTAGGCGACCACCATCGGGTAGGGGAGCCGCCAGGGCTGGCCCAGGTCGACCAGAAGATAGACAACCGCGAACAGATAACCGAGTAGGCCGTTCAACAGGGCGAGCCGCTCGATCGGCTCGAAATCGTGCCTGCCGAAGATCTCCACTGTCGTCCCGAGCATGAAACCCGAGGAGGAGAGGGGAACCATGGCGAAGAGGCCGAAAGTCAGGAAAAGACCCCACGGATAGTCGTAGGAGCTGTTGGTGACCGAAGAGAGGCCATAGATGAAGCGGATGGCTATGAGCGGCAGCCCTACGGCGAAGATGGCGGCCAGTATCCAGTTGAAGGGGTTACGCACGGCCTGGATGATATACTGCCATGGCGTGAGCCCGAGCAGCAGTTTCTCTTTCAGGTCCCATTTGGTCTTCCCGGGAACCTTGTAGTGGGAATCGACGGTTTTCACCCCGTTTGCTTTGTATCTGTTCATGGCTTGTGGTCCTCCTGCTCAGAATGGCCGTCTTCATGGTTCGTGTGGTTCTTGTTCTTGGTTGCCAGTAGGTGAAAGCCGGTAAAGAGGGCCGGCCAGATGGTGAGCACCATCGGCACTATGCCGAGGAAGTCCTTGACGTTGGAGAGGATCGGCTCATTTGCCATGGTCGTGTCGAAGCCGACCTGGTCGAAGTTCACGCCGGCAAGGTAGAGCCAGCTCGTCCCCCCCACCTCCTTCTCACCGAATATATGGTCCACGTATCTGTCGGGTTTCTCCTTGATCCGGTCGCGGCCGATCTTTAACAGATCATTCCGGTTGCCGAAGGTTAAGACCTCCTGGGGACAGACCTCTACGCATGCGGGTGGCTTGCCGTATTTCAGGCGGGTGTCGTAGCAGAAGATGCACTTCTTGACCACCGGGTTTAAGGCGCTTGAATAGCTGTACCCCGGCACATTGAAGGGGCAGGCGATCATGCAGTTGCGGCAGCCGACGCAGACCTTGGAATTATAGATGACCGCACCTTCCTTGGTCTTGGTATAGGCATTGACGAAGCACGAGGCAAGGCAGGCAGGCTCATTGCAATGGTTGCACTGGATCTTCCGGTAGACCGGGCCCCCCGGGCCCCCCTCTTTCTTGGTATCATAACGGTTGACGACCGTAAACGCCTTTTCCGTAGGGCGACGTTTTTCCTCGAATACCGACTTGTCGTCAAACGGCGCATCCGGCGCAGGAAGGTGTTGTTCCTTGTTGCAGGCCGCCTCGCAGCTGCGGCAGCCGACACAGCGGGTCAGGTCCACCAGGACCCCCATCCCTTCCGGATATCCTTCAAAGGAGCCTATTCCCCAGGCCTTCCCTGAGACCCCAAGCGTGGCGGCCGCCCCGCATGCCATGCAACCCTTCAGGAAATCTCTTCGTTTCATAATCAGTTCTCCTTCGCTTCAAATTGGCATCTCTTAAATAAGCGGGAGCATACGCCCGACGCGTTTTTCAATTGCTGCGGTGTTTTACATCCACCCGGGCCTGCTTCGGTGCAATAACGCCTGCACTGTAAAATGCATCCCCCTGCTTTTTCCGTGCGTGGCAATCCTGGCATCCGGTCGGACCCCCCATCTTGCTGTGACACCCCGTGCAGTTCTGGTGGTAAGCCCCCTTGAGTCCCAGTTTGTCCATGTGGTAAGCGGTTCTGTTCTTCTCCCGCAGGGCGGCGGCGGAGAATGGCTGGGCGGCATGGCACCCCTTGCAGGCCACGACCGGGGTTGCGCCGCTGTTCTTGTGGCATCTGACGCAATCGGCGTCCTGCACGAGGGTGCCGGTAGTATGGTGATGGCACTCGGCGCAGTCCTTGACGATGGTGATATGCTTGGCATGGTTGAAATCGACCCGTTCGTACAGGTTAACCAGGGAATCAAGCTTTATGGAATCCGGAATGCTTTTGGCCCGGGAGTCGGCCGGGGCCATGGTCAGCGCCAGGATGGCGATCCCTCCGATAAGCCAGTTTCTGACTGCATACATATGGTATTCTCCTTTGTTAGGAATGTGGTTAACCATTCGTGTTGATTTTTGCATACATCGTGAGGAGCGTTGAAGAAATCCGCTCCTACTCCTCTTTTCTGGCATCATCAGTTTTGTGGATGTATCTGTAAAACGAAGGAAACCCGACGAAGAATGCTATACAGATCAGGTATTCAACTCCTTTGATGTACTGGTAATAGTCAACCAGCGTGAATACTTCTTTTACTTGACCAATCGATGATAAAATATCCGACATGTTCAATCCTCCGCGCCTTAGCCTTTATGCTGTTTAAATGCGTATTTCCTTAACGTCCGGGAGCCAGGAGTTGATTAATCATCAGCCTCGACCTTGGCCAGCCGGGTATCCTCGTCTTTCTTCGCCAACCCCTTTAAAGCCCCGATCAGGGCCATGATGGCAGGGATCAGCTGGATGACGACGATCAGGGCGAGAAAGCCGACAAAAGCGAGTACCAGTATGCTGCTGCTGAAGACCCTGGTGGTTGTGGCTGCAAAAGCGCTCGGTGCGGCAGCCAGTAAAATTGCCAATGTGCTGATAAAAATCCTCGTCCCTTTCATGACATCCTCCTTTTTGCTGGTTTATTTAAAACCTTTAAGCTGAACAAACCGGTACAATGAACCTAACGATGCCTAAGATTTTCAAAAGCGCATGCGACAGCCTTGCGTAATTCTTCCTTATCTTCCCCATTCACGGGCTTTAGGGCGTGATAAAATATCCCTTCACTACGCAATTTGCGAATCAGCGGCAGAGAAGTATCGGCGGAGACCAGGATTATGGTCAGACGCCGATTGCATTTCTTTAACAGAGGGATCAGGTCAGCGGCCGTAAGCTCATCGAATTCACTGCCGAGCAGAACCACCTGGACGCTCTTTTTAAGAATCCCGTTCAGGGCATCGGCCGCTGAATTGGTAACGATGACATTGTAGCCGGCCTCGATAAAAAGTTCGGCCATCTGTTTCCTGCAATCCATGTCCTGATGTGCGATAAGAAGTCCCAGCATCAATCCGACCTCCCTATTTTTTCCCGGGCTCTTCAGGAATGGTTGCGGAAGCCTTCTTCGGCACCGCCGTAAAGATTCCTTTAAGCATAGTGAAAAAGAGTACAAGACCGGGAATAAACTGGAATACAATGATCAGCGCAGCGAATCCGAGGAAGAGGACGAGCAAAAAAGAGATTCCCTTCCCTTCGTTACCGTTCGAGGCAAGGGCCGGTGCAACCCACGCCAGTGTCACGATCAATGTTCTAATCAGGGTTCCCATGACATCCTCCTTTGCAATCTCCTGGTTGTAGTATTCGGAGCTTTTGCTTATAAGCGATGCAGCGGATGTGCCATATCTAATGATTGCTTTTATTAGATATGTAACTTGCTTAATTGGTTGAAATATATTATTTGGGGGCCGGGAAATCCGCTACATATCAAAGATGAATGAATCAGGAATAGTATAATTTTATTATACATATTGAGGGGGACGAGTGCATGAACATAACCGTGGTAACTTGTTTATCATGCCGTAATCACTGATATTTTATTGATTGGTAAGGGTGTATAATAATTTGACTTTAATATGGTAATTGTTGTATCATTAATCCGCTTATGGATTCAGCTTTAATTAGTTTCCATCCGGAAAGGGTTCTTTTCCGCCCTGGCGGTGTCAATCTGCGGGATTACTTGTGCGGCGTACCGGTGTACGCCTCCGCACAACCCCTCGATTTCCTTGCCAGGACGAAAAATTCCTCGTTTCCGAATTGGGAACCAATAGTGTCTCATCCGTAGTTTCCGGACGGAAACTAATTAAGTTTCATACGTATTCTCCGAATTGGGAACCAATAGTGTCTCATCCGTAGTTTCCGTATGGAAACAAAAATAGATTAATGGTTTTATCCCTCCGTTCGCGGTTTATTCGGGATGCGTCAGGTCATAAAGTCAAGGATAGGGTAAGAGGACTGCCGGATGGAGAAGTCGAGGATACTGGTTGTTGATGATGAGACGGTGGTTCGCGAGGGGGTGCGGCGTATCCTGGAAGGGGACCGGTACAGCGTGGAGAGTTGCGCCAGCGGCCGTGCAGCACTGGACTTGATGCAAGAAAAAGATTTCGACATGGTGATAACCGACCTTAAAATGCCGGGCATGGGCGGCCTGGAGGTGCTCAAGACGATAAAGATTCTCCAGCCGGAGATTCCCGTCATCATAATTACCGGCTATTCCACCGTTGATACCGCCGTTGAGGCAATGAAAAACGGGGCGATCGATTATATCGCCAAGCCTTTTACTCCCGAGCAGCTCATGGAAAAGGTCGGCAAGGCTTTCGAGCAGAAAACCATGCTTCTCGATGAACTCTTTCTGAGAAAAGAGCTTCGCGATCACCACGGGTTCGAAGCGTTCGTGGGGGAAAGCAGTGAGATACAGAAGGTTTATCGCCGGATCATGCAGGTGGCGCCGACCGACAGTACGGTGCTCATTACCGGCGAGAGCGGCACCGGAAAGGAACTGGTGGCCAGGGCCATCCACAGGAACAGCCAGCGGCGCGAACAGCCGTTTGTCGTACTGGACTGCACGTCATTGGCGGAAAGTCTTTTGGAGAGTGAGTTGTTCGGGCACATCAAGGGCTCTTTCACCGGGGCAATCCAGACCAAAATGGGGCTGTTCAAGGTCGCTGACGGCGGGACCCTGTTCCTGGACGAGATTTCCAACATCAGCCTGACGATCCAGGCAAAGCTGCTTCGCGTGCTGCAGGAACGTGTGGTCACCCCTATCGGAGGCACCCAGACCATTCCCATTGATATCCGCCTTGTGGCGGCCACCAACAGGAACTTAAGAAGTCTAGTCGCTGAAGGTGCTTTTCGTGATGACCTGTTTTTCCGATTGAATATTATACCTGTCGAACTGCCTCCGCTCCGTGAGCGGAAAGGGGACCTCCCAGTGCTGATCAGGCATTTCCTGAAGAAATTCTCCGCGGAAATCGGCAAGGACATCCGCGGCATCGCCCCCGATGCCTATGCATTGCTGGAAGAGTATGATTTTCCGGGAAATGTCCGTGAACTGGAAAATATCATTGAAAGGGCGGTCGTGCTTGCTGAAGGCGATATCATCCGCAAGGAAGGCCTGGAAATGCAGCCTCTGCAGGAGGAACTCCTGGCGAAAGCATCGTTCGTGCCCCAGAGTCTTAACGAACTGAAAGAGACCAAACGGCAGATCCGGGAACGCGCCATAGAGCCGGTAGAAAAGGCCTTTGTGATGAACGCGCTGAAACGGAACAACTGGAATGTCACCAGGGCAGCCGAAGAAACCGGGATGTTGCGTCCCAATTTTCAGGCGCTGCTGAAAAAGTTGAAGATTTCCATAAAGGACCAGCCGATCAACTAAGAGCTTATCCGTAAATAAACATTCCAGGCTCGTATCCCGTATTCACGCCATCTTTGACCGGCCTTCAATCGCAAAATCCTCAATGTAGCACTGCTACATCTGCGGTTTCGCTCAATCAGTCCGGCCAAATCTGGCATAAATCCGGGCGCGATCCCTCGTAACGTTATTTACGGACAAGCTCTAAGTTTCTGGTCCCGTCCCTTCCCCTGCCGGGCCGCGGCATACCGCGCCCCTCCTGATTTCTTTTCCTCCTGCCTGTCATCCGTAATCCGCGCCAATGAGCTGCTACCAGACGGTTTCCGCCCCATGTAGCCCTGCCTCGCCGATTTCTTGCGCCATGTCGGGGTTAATCGGCAAATTAATGGTGAAGGTCGTGCCGACCCCCACAGCGCTCTCCACTTCTATACTCCCACCATGGCTGTTAATGATCCCGTAAGAAACCGACAGTCCCAGGCCTGTTCCGCTCGTATCCTTGGTGGTGAAGAAAGGGTCGAATATGCGCGACAGATTCTCTTCGGGGATCCCGCAGCCGGTATCGGCTATCTTTGCCACCACGCCGTTCATATCGGTGGCCCTTGCAGATGTGAGCGTGAGAGTACCGCCGGTCGCCATGGCATGGCCGGCGTTGAGGAGCATATTGATGATTACCTGCTCAAGCTGGTGGGGGTCTGCCAGAATTACCGGTATATCCGGGCAATAATCCCGGACTATGGTGATATTCTGGAACAGGGCCTGATTCCTGACGAGCGCCAGCGACGCGTCCAGAATATCGTTAAGGGATGTCCATGTTTTCTGCGGGACCGATTCCCTGGCGAAGTCCAGAAGCCCCTTGACGATGGTTGCGCATCGTTCCGTTTCCTGGATGACCGTGTCAAGGTCGTTTTTGAGGGCCGGGTCCAGCTTGCTGTCGTTTCTGATGAGTGTTGAGAATACCAGGATGCCGGTGAGGGGGTTATTGATTTCATGGGCGATGCCGGCCACCAGTTCGCCGAGGGAGGCGAGTTTTTCGGAGCGGACGAGCTGGGCCTGCGTCCGTTCCAGTTCCTGGGTCCTTTCCACAACTTTCTTCTCGAGGGTTCTACCCCACTCTTCAAGCTGGTCATGGGACTTCTTCAATCCCAGCGTCATTTCATTCATAACCCGGGCAACTGTTCCCATTTCGTCGTGTGATTCTATATGCACAGTGGCATCGAGTTTGCCGCTCCCGACTTCCCTGGCATGCTGCAAAAGCTGCTGCAGCGGGATGTTTACAATTCTCTGCATGCAGAGGGTAATCCCTCCCCAAACCAGGATCAGCAGAAAAACCGTCATTGTGATGAACCTGTTGCGATAGGAGGCGAGTTGCGTCTGCATCTTGTCGAGCGAGACGGTTACGTCCAGGACCCCCAGTACCCGGATATCGTCAGGGTGGAAATGACATTTGGAGGTATAGCAGCTCTCTTCATTATAGATGGCTTTAGCGAGACCCATAAGCGGCTTGCCGCTTTTATCGTTATAAATCCGGCTTCTGCTCATGTTGGCGCTCTTGAGCGGCTGTTTCGGGCCGGGATTTATCAGATTGCGGGCATCGGCGTCTTTATCGAGCGGAAAACCGATTTCGTTTTCATTGGTGGAAAAGATGATGCGACCGCTCTTGGCTATCAGCCTGATTTGATTAATCCCCTCCTGGGTACCAACTTCCCGGATCATTTCAAAAACGCGGGGGAGGTCGTTGATCAGCATCTGGTAATGGGTAGTTTTGATAATGGTTTCGCTCAGTTTGTCGGTATGCGTGGCCGCCTCTTTAAGAAAGAGTTGGCGCAGTTCCTTGAGGTTCACATAGGCGAAGAGCGCCATAAAGGCCACCAGTATCAGGCTCGTCAAAATGGTCAGTTTGGTGATCAGGCTGAGGCGCATACCTTACCCCGGATAAACATCCGCAATTCATTGATAATATAACTTGTTTCCGGATTGGAAACCAGTAGTGTCTCATCCGGAGTTTCCGGATGGACACTAACTTCATTGTCAACAGCTTAAATTATGGGATAATATTAGTCAAGAAATACAAGCAATTCCGTGTATTGCAGGGGCGAGGCAAAACTTGACTGGAATTTTTATTTTTATACGGTTATGATTAACCTTCGTCCACCGGTTGCGGCGACGGCGATATTTTACAAAGAGGATGCCGGAGAGGCCATCAGGCGCTCCGGTCATAGGTAAACGGAGCTTATGGGAAAAAAATCATCGGCGTCGGCTTATTTTCTTCTCAATATCCAGATATCCCAGCGCATGTGGGAACGGCTGCGGTTGTCCGAAACCCTGACGGAGAGGCCGGCTGCCGTCCCCGTCCCGGAGATCGTCCTGAACCGCAGGATAGCCGACCGCCTCAACCGGCTGCCGGAAAGGAGCGGCCGGCCGGTGCCGGCTGGACAACTCCACCTGTACGGATTATTGATTAAGGCCTTCCGTTATCTGATCGACCGCTACACGGAAGAGCTGCAGCCACGGTCGCTGGAGAAGGCCCTGGAGAGCGCCGGGTTTGCCCTCTCTTCTCCGGAACTGCGGTCCGCGGCAACGCGGTTTGCCGAGCTTTTCCCCGGTGCGGAGATCGTTTCGCGCCGGACGAGTGCGACAGGGTACGTTGCCGGCGACAATGCAGCGGGAAGCAGAAAAAAGAGGATTGTCAAGGAGATGCTCCTTCTCTCCCTGGCCGGGGAGAATCCGGCCCTTGACAACTTCCGGGAGATCCTGGACGATGCCGAGCTGGCCCAGACATCCAACTACCGGGAGATTGCCAAGGCGCTTGACCGGTGGTTTGAGACGGCCCCGCCTTACCCGCCATTTAATGTTTCTCTCCTTAGGCTTCTCCGTGCCCCGCTCAAGGCCTCACCCACATCGCTTGCCGGTCAGGTGGAATATATCCGCGAGCAATGGCGGGATATCCTCCCTCCGGAGCTTATGGCCGAACTCCTCACGGCCCTCGACATCGTCCATGAGGAAGAGCGCAATTTCCAGGGGGGACCGGGCAGGCCCCGGGTCATCGAATTTCTCAAGGGGCGCTTTGGTTACGAATATCCGGAGTATGAACGGTTTTCCACAGATACCGACTGGATGGCGAACGTGGTCATGATCGCCAAGATGGTCTATGTCTGGCTCGGTCAGTTGGCGAAGAAATATGGCAGGCAGATCGACCGCCTCGACCAGGTCCCCGATGAAGAGCTGGACCGTCTCGCCAGCTGGGGGTTTACGGCGCTCTGGCTGATCGGCCTGTGGGAGCGCTCTCCCGCCTCGGCACGGATCAAGCAGATCAGCGGCAACCCTGAGGCGGCGGCCTCAGCCTACTCCCTGTACGACTATGTCATTGCCCGTGATCTTGGCGGAGCGGAGGCGCTCGACAACCTGAAAGAGCGCTGCCTAGCCCGGGGGATACGCCTGGCGAGCGACATGGTGCCGAACCATACCGGCATTTACTCCAAATGGACCGTGGAGCATCCCGACTGGTTCATTAAGCTCGATTATCCGCCATACCCCGCCTACAGCTTTACAGGCCCTGACCTCTCCTTTTCCCCGGAGATCAGCCTAAATATCGAGGATGGTTACTGGGAAAGGCGCGATGCGGCGGTGGTATTCAGGCATTACGACCACAGAAGCGGCAGGGCCCGTTACATCTACCACGGCAACGACGGCACCTCCACCCCCTGGAACGACACCGCCCAGCTCAACTACCTCCTCCCGGAGGTGCGGGAAGCGGTCATCCGGACCATCCTCCATGTGGCTCGGCAGTTTTCCATCATCCGTTTCGATGCCGCCATGACCCTGGCGAAGAAGCATTACCAGCGCCTCTGGTACCCCCAGCCGGGGCACGGCAGCGGCGTCCCGTCGCGCGCAGAACACGGCATGACCCGGGAGGAGTTCGACAAGGCATTCCCGGAGGAGTTCTGGCGCGAGGTGGTGGACCGGGTGGCGGCCGAGGCCCCCGACACGCTCCTTCTGGCCGAGGCATTCTGGCTCATGGAGGGGTACTTCGTCCGTACGCTGGGAATGCACCGGGTCTACAACAGC
>JBGPID010000046.1:0-12732 GCA_041484725.1 Geobacteraceae bacterium
CGCCGGAAATTCTACTCGCACAGAGGATACCGAAATGAGACAGCTCGTAGAAACCATCGCTAAGGCGCTAGTCGATGACCCAAGCCAGGTAAGGGCCAGCGAGGAAATGGAAGAAGATACGACCGTTATCAAACTGACTGTGGCAAAAGAGGATATGGGAAGGATTATCGGCAAGGAAGGCCGGACAGCCAAGGCCATACGCACCCTGCTCAATGCTGTTTCCACCAAGGACAGCAAGAAGGCAGTCTTGAAAATAGTTGAGTGATGCCCAAAAAAAGTGAACCGGTTCTGCTGGGTAAGGTCGTTGCAACCCACGGAATCAAGGGGCAGTTGCGGGTTGCGGTTTATTCGGGTGATTTTGCGACCATTCTCTCGTTAGGTTCCCTCATGCTCAAGGGGCCGGATGGCAGGATGGATACCTTGGAGGTGGCGGCTTCCACCGTCCACGGCAAGAAGCTGATCGTCTCGTTAAAGGAATACGAAAACATCAACCAGGTGCTCCATCTGGTCGGACGGGAGCTATACACAACACGCGAGCAGATGCCGGAGCTCTCCGAAGGGGAGTTCTACTGGTCCGATCTGTTGGGCCTCAAAGTCGTAACCGATCGGGGGGAATGCCTCGGCGTAGTGGGCGATATTATTGTAACCGGCAGTAATGATGTCTATGTGGTGAAGGACGGCAAACGGGAGTACATGATCCCCGCGCTGGTGGATGTCGTTCTGGACGTCAACCTGGATGAAGGAATCATGACGGTGAGCCCGCCGGAAGGGCTGTTGGATCTATGAAATTCGATATCCTGACCCTGTTTCCGGCCATGTTCGACGGCCCTTTCCGTGAGAGCATCGTCAAGCGTGCCGCAGAGGATGGACTGATCGAGATCCGCCTCCATGATATCCGCGATTATGCCACGGATCGACACAAGACGGCGGATGATTCTCCCTATGGCGGGGGGGCCGGCATGGTTATGAAGGTTGATCCGCTGGCTGCCTGCATCGAGGCGATCCGGTCAGAACGCCCCGCCAGCCGGATCATACTGACTACCCCGCGGGGGAAACGGTTTGATCAGGCCACGGCCTGCGAGCTGGCAGAGGAAGAGGCACTGCTGATCATCTGCGGGCGTTACGAAGGGGTGGACGAGCGGGTCAGGGAACTGTTCGTCGATGATGAAATTTCCCTTGGCGATTTCATCATGACCGGCGGTGAGCTGGCGGCGATGGCCATCGTCGATGCGGTTTCCCGCCTCATTCCCGGCGTGCTGGGGAGCGCCGAGTCGGCGGCCTGCGATTCGTTTTCCGACGGTCTTCTGGAGTACCCCCATTACACCAGGCCGGCTGAATTCAGGGGTATTAGGGTGCCGGATGTGCTGCTGTCCGGCAATCATCGGGAGATAGCCGAGTGGCGGCGCCGTCACTCCCTGCAGAGGACTCTGGCGGTACGCCCCGACCTCCTTGCAACCGCGCGGCTCAGTGAAAAAGATAAAAAATACCTGCAGGAACTGGTTGAGGGCCGGGAGAATTGACGTATACGCGGCCAACCTGCTCCCGTGTGAGTATCGCCCTTCTGCATTATCCGGTCTATGACAGGAACCACCGGGTGGTGGCGTCCGCCGTAACCAACCTGGACCTGCATGACATTGCCCGATCGGCCAGGACCTTCGGGCTGTTCCGCTATTACGTGGTGACCCCGGTTGCCGAACAGCGGATACTGGCGGAGCGGATCCGCGGTCACTGGCAGGATGGCTGGGGGGCGAGCTACAACCCCAAGCGCCGGGAGGCGTTGGAGTTGCTGCGCGTGGTGCCTGAACTGGACGCCGCCCTGAGTGATCTTGAGGAAAACTGGCAGAGACCGGCAAAGATCGTGGTCACCGGAGCGCAGGACCGTCCGGGGAGTATATCCTGCACAGGCTTGCGGCAGCTGTTTGAGGATACCGGGCAACCTTATCTCCTGCTGTTCGGGACCGGCTGGGGGCTGACCGAAGAGCTTTTCGCCCGTGCCGATTTCGTTCTTGAACCGATAAAAGGGGCGGGTGAATACAATCATCTTTCGGTCCGCTCTGCAGCGGCGATCATCCTGGACCGTCTGCTGGGAGAGCGGTAAAGCGGTTCAAAGTTCGATGTTCGAAGTTCGGGGTTTAAAACATTGAACATTGAACCTTGCACATAAAATAACAAGGCTTTGGCTAAGGATAAGGGAGGAAGAAAGAAATGAACGAGATTGACAGAATTGAGATGGAGCAGATGAAGAAAAATATCCCACCGTTCAAACCAGGAGACACCGTAAAGGTCCAGGTGAAGATCGTGGAAGGGGAAAAAAGCCGCATCCAGGCGTTCCAGGGGGTGGTGATCGGCCGCCAGAACGGTGGCATTCGCGAGTCCTTCACCGTGCGCAAGATTTCCAACGGCGTCGGGGTGGAAAGATGTTTCCCGCTCCATTCCCCAACGGTGGAAGCGATCGAGGTGATAACCCGCGGCCAGGTCCGCCGCGCCAAGCTCTACTATCTGCGCAAACTGCGCGGCAAGGCGGCGCGCATCAAGGAAAGGAAGTACGTCGCCGTGTAGAATCAGGTTTAAAGGCCCCGGGTAACCGGGGCTTTTTGCTTTCCGGGTGAGGAAAGGTTATTGCCACAGTGACACTGAGACTCGGAGGAGACCGTGGATTTGTTCGGTGACGAGCAGAAGCAGGCCTGGACGCTGTTTGAGGAACTGGCCCGGCGCCAGGGCTTTTGCTGCATCGCAGGAATTGACGAGGCAGGGCGCGGGGCACTGGCCGGTCCTGTTGTGGCGGCAGCCGTGGTCCTCCCCAAAGGGGTGGGAATCCCCGGCATCAACGACTCGAAAAAGCTCACCCCCGCGAAGCGGAATGAACTGTTCGATATTATCCTGGAAAAGGCACTTTCTGTGGGGATCGGCTGCGGCGACCACCTTCTCATTGACCGGGTAAATATCCTGCAGGCCACCCTGGTCGCCATGAAAGAGGCGGTTCTCGGCATTTCCCCCCTTCCCGATTACCTCCTCATCGACGGCATCTCAAAAATACCCATAGGCATTCACCAGCGGACCATAAAAAAGGGGGACAGCGCCAGCATCTCCATTGCCGCCGCCTCCATCATCGCCAAGGTAACGCGGGATCGTCTGATGGTCGGGTTCGACCGTGACTATCCCGGCTACGGCTTCGCCGAACACAAGGGGTACGGCTGCGCGGCGCACATGGCCGCCGTGGCGCGGCTTGGTCCCAGCACGATTCATCGCAAGACCTTTCGCGGCGTCAAGGAACATGTGAAAGGATAAGGTTGAAGGATGAAGAGTGAAGAGTGAAATGCTAAATACTGAATGTTGAACTTGAACTGCTGTAAGGGTACGGAGCGTGATATGGACGATGTCGCGGGCAGGGACAACAAGACCATCGGTGAGCGGGGCGAGGAGATCGCCTGCGCCTATCTGAAGGGCCAAAAGTTCACCATTGTCGAGAGGAACTTTCGCTGCAAGGGGGGGGAGTTGGATATCATTGCCAGGGACGGCAAGACCCTGGTCTTTGTCGAGGTCAAGGCCCGCCGCACCCTCTCATTCGGACCGCCGCAAATGGCGGTCACCCCCTTCAAACAGCGGCAGATTTCCAAGGCAGCGCTGACTTGGCTGGCCCGGAAGAAGCGGTTCGGCGCCAGTGCCCGGTTCGACGTGGTCGCCATCCTTCTCCCTGACCATGCGGTACCCGTGATCGACCATATCAGGAATGCCTTTGATCTGGCGTATTGAGAGAAAATCAAGCGGGTCTTAGTTGCACCTCTGCAGGATGAGATTATAATATAATCAAGGAAAGGAGGATTGTCATGAATGAAATGGAAAAGTATCTGGACGCACTGGCGGCTGCAGCCGAGGCGAAAAACAAAAAGGCCATCGAGCTGCTTGATGCCTTCTCAGCTTATGTATATCATGAAATACATGCCAAATCCAATAGCAGTACCGGAGAAGATAAGGTTGTTTGGGATGGCATGCTGCAACGCGTTAAGGTCGTAATGGCCAAGATGGCACAGGCAGGACCTCAGATCTGGTAGGAGCGATGATAAGGAGAGACCTCGGGTACTTCTTCTCCATATGTCAAGTTGGTCCGGGGGTAACTCTTTACGGTCCGGCTGTTGAGGAAAGCCACACCAATCTATTATGTTTCTGTACAGACAATGATATGTCCTTCACACCGTTGAGTTGGGCGACACTCATCCGCACCAAGTTACCACCCAGACATTTTAACCGGTAACCGGACAGCCTTTACGAATTCACGCCGCTCTTCGCCTTTCTGCGGGAAACATTTCCGAATTCGATTTCCGAATCGGGTGCATTCCAACGACAACCAGCCTGTTTTGCCGTTCAAAGGCCATTATCTTGCCCGCCTGGATGAGGGAATTCAATTCTGCGCTGTTAACATAGCTTACATCATGGGGATAAATTACCTTTATTTTCTTTGCCATCTCTGCCATACGTCTTTTCCCCCTTTTATCGCATCATGGTCCTTTATAATATATATACTACAGCTGCAATAATATTGCAAATGATATTCGTTATCAATTACATGTCTCAATACTCCCCTAATCCATAGATCTGTTTCTATCTCCCGGCCCATCTGCCAGGCCTTTCCGGATTCGACGCGGTAAGGCTAAAATCGGAAATCATCGCCAACCTGGTTTCCATTGTAACTGGCGTCATGCTTCTGCGCTCCACCAGCCATGATAGCTGAATGGGACATGGTGCCGCAGGTGTACGGTAGCTACAGGCCCATCGCCGATCCGGTCTGCACGGAGAACAGCCAGAAAGCTCTTTTTTGTGTGACTGTCGTAGACCTCGGTCAGAATCCACCCCGGCTCCTCATCATCGCTCCGGTAGCGGAAGGCCGGCAGCGGCACAAACACCGGCTCGCCGCAGTAGACCGCTTCACCGAAATCGTTGCTCTCGGTTCGGCCGCTCCGCATGTCGATGCGGCAGACGGAAGTCCAGAAAAAGTCTCCGGGGCGCGCTTGGGCGACATAAGCGAAGCGGTAATCATGACAGCGGTGCAGCTCATTCACCCGCGGCCATTCGCTGCTCCCTCTGGCCAGTATCTCCTCGCCGATGCTCAGTGCCGCCGGATCTATCAGGTAACGGTGCACCTCGCCGGGGAACGCATGCTTTCCCTTGCGGCCGGCCATGACTGCGGAAGTTAACGGGTCTGCGCCCAGGAAGTGGTCGGGATTCCGGTAGCCGATAAAATCGGCGATGATCTTCCCCCCTTTTTCATGGGCATTGATTGAATGCCACATGAAACAGGCGGTGGTTTCCAGCATGATCGGCGTGCTCTCCCCTTCCCGATCCGCGACCATGATGAGGTTTCCGTGTTCCGGCCGCCAGCGGAGCGACTCGGCCATGCTCCTGCGGCCGAGCAGAAAACCCCAGAGGGCGATCTCGACCGGGTGCAGGTTGAAGATCATGTGGTGGTCAGAGACAAACCAATCGTGGATATAGAAATAATGCGGCAAGGGGATCTGCCGATGCATCTTCAGCCTGCCGTCCGGGGCGATGACCATGATATGGAGTTCCGTCTTCAGGCCGTAGCGTATTCCGAAATGGAGCCACTCCCCGGTCAGCGGGTCCATCTTTGAATGGGCCTCATACGTGGTTATCTCATCATCGATTCCCAGCCGCGACTCCCCGATGGTTTCGAGGGTCTCAGGGTCCAGCTCATAGGGGAGGCCCATCTCGTCGAAGGCGTAAAGTTTTCCCTTCCAGAGGTAGACCGTGACTCCGGCCTGGTTCTTGATCCGGCCGGCGCCCAGGAAATTGCCCCAGAAACCGCCCAGGGCCTGGGTGCTCCAGGTTGGGTAGACAAAGCTGCCGGCAGCCTCTTCCGCGACAAACTTGTCGGTTCGCACGAACCTGTTCCTGTACTGCACGCCTCTGTCATGAAAGCGGAACGCCTGTACCATCCCGTCTCCATCGAGGAGGCTCCGTTTGCGCAATCCACCCCGGTCGAACAGGCCCGGACCGTTTCGATAGAGGATTCCGCGCAGTCCGACGGGGATACTTCCCTCCACCCGCGCTTCATAATTATACTCCTCGCGCAAAGAGGTAGCCAGACCCAGGTACGGCCTGGCAGGGTCGCCGAACTCCGGAAAGATATCTTTTCTTACCGGAGGGCTCACTGCACATCCCGACAATGCCAGGGATACCGTGGCTCCACCCGCAAGGCCCATAAATTGGCGACGAGAAAGCATTTCCATTCCTCACATGTTATAATAAAACAGTATAACATATAGTTATGGGAGAGTGCCGTTACACCTTCACTATTTGTTCTGTAGCGAGGAGCCTGCCGATGATGACATACGGGCGAATCCGGTTACTGCTTCTGGGGATATGCTTCTGCCTGCTGGCAGGCTGCACGCAGAGCGCAAAACTGCCGCCACTGGCCGGCGACGGGGTTCTGCTGGCGTTTGGCGATAGTCTGACCTTTGGCACCGGTGCGGCCGAGGGCGAAAGTTATCCGGCTGTGCTGGAACGTCTTACAGGGCATAAAGTCCTTAACTACGGGGTTCCGGGCGAGATATCCGCCGCCGGGCTGGCCCGGCTGCCGGCGGTGCTGGAGCGGGAAAAACCTGCCCTGCTGATACTCTGTCACGGGGCCAATGACCTGCTGGGGCATCTGGATCAGCGCCAGGCCGCCGAAAACCTGCGGGGGATGATCCGGCTGGCGCGGGAGCGCGGTATTGCCGTCATGCTTATCGCCGTACCTGCCCCCGATCTCTTCCTGACCCCTCCGGGATTCTATTCAGAGGTTGCCGCCGAATTCGCCATCCCCATCGAGGCGAATGCGCTTCCGCGCATCCTGGGGAAGGGGTCGCTCAAGTCTGACTATATTCACCCCAATGATGCCGGGTATCGCCAGCTGGCCGAGGCGCTGGTCAAACTTTTGAAAAAGAGCGGTGCGATCCCGTGACAGAAGAAAAACAGGGATCACCCATTGTTCACTACTCTTTGCTGCATACGGTGTTACGCGGATTCGCGAAGAGCAGGACGGGTGACAGGGTAACCGAAAAAAATGGAGGACGATATGCAGAAGGTATCTCTGGTTTCTTTATTCCTCGTTTTGTTCTGCCTTTATCCTTTTAGCCTGTTGGCAAAAACGGAGATTCAAAAAGAGAAAAAGCCTTCTCTAAGCAAGGAGACCGCAGCTTGCATCGGCTGTCACAAGATGTTCACCCCCGGCATTGTCGAAGACTGGCTTAGTAGTATCCATGCAAAAACTACCCCGGCGGCGGCACTGAAAAAGCCCGACGTGCAGAAAAGGATGTCGGCAAAAAAGGTTTCTCCTCGACTCGAAACGGTTGCGGTTGGTTGCTTTGAATGCCACAGCCAGAATCCGGATAAGCATAAAGACAATTTCGCCCATAACGGTTTCAGGATAAACGCGGTTGTCACCCCGAATGACTGCAGCATATGCCATCCAACGGAAATTCAGCAGTTCGCCGGCAGTAAAAAGGCGCATGCAGTCAAGAACATCATGGCTAACCCGCTATATCATACGCTTGTGGCAACTACAGCAGGGGTCAAGGAATTCAAGGATAGAAAGCTGTCGGCATCTTCCCCATCCGACGATACGGTGAGGGAAACATGCCTGGGTTGTCACGGCACAAGGGTGGAAGTGAAGGGAATGAAGAAGATAGGCTCAGCAATAGGAGAAATCGAAGTCCCAATCCTCACCAACTGGCCCAATCAGGGGGTGGGGCGTGAGAATCCCGACGGCAGCCTCGGCGCATGCACGGCCTGCCATCCGCGACACGGCTTTTCCATCGAGATAGCAAGAAAACCCTATACCTGTGCCCAATGCCATCTCGAGCCCGATGTGCCGGCATGGGATGTCTACAAGGAGAGCAAACATGGCAATATCTTCTTCGCCAAGTACCGTGAATGGGACTTCAACGCGGTGCCGTGGAGCGTCGGCAAGGGGTTCAAGGCCCCGACCTGCGCAACATGCCACAACAGCCTTGTGGTCACTCCCGAAGGCAAGGTAATCGCTGAAAGAACGCACGACTTTGGTGCGAGACTGTGGGTCAGACTCTTCGGGCTCATATACAGCCATCCCCAGCCGAAATCCGGCGATACCACAATAATTAGGAACAGTGAGGGACAGCCATTGCCTGCAACATTCACGGGCGAGTTGGCTGCCGGTTTTCTTATAGACAAGGCGGAACAGGATAAGAGGCTGAATGCAATGAAAAAGGTCTGCAACAGTTGTCACGGCAGGAACTGGATAGACGGCCATTTTGCAAAACTCGACACGACACTTAAAGAGACCGATGCCATGACCCTTGCAGCGACAAAAATCATGCTGGACGCTTGGAACAGGGGTATAGAAGACAATGCCAACCCTTTCGATGAGCCTGTCGAAATGATGTGGATAAGGCAATGGTTCTTTTATTCAAACTCGGTCAGGTTTGCATCCGCAATGACCGGAGCACCTGATTATGCAGCCTTCAAGAACGGGTGGTGGGATTTGTCCGAGAACCTGCAGCGGATGAAGGAGATGATAGAGCTGAAACAGACCCTGAGCAAAAAGAGTATGCAGAAGAGTCCATGACAGGCCTCTGGATTAAATTAGACTACGGCTGTTTATAACCCGAGCAGCCTGCCGATAAAGCCGGGGGAAAGAAGATCGATGGTCATCAGGGTGGTAAGGGAGATCATGATGACTACGGTTATCCAGGCGATCAGATTGAATAAAGGGCCGTTAATATATTTCCCCATCAGATTTTTGTCGTTTATCAGCATAAGCATCAACACCAGTACAAAGGGGAGTACGGCGCCGTTTACCACCTGGGAGAGGAACATGATCATGATCAGGGGGGCGTTGGGGATCAGGATGAAGAGGGCACTCATGACGATGATGGTGGTGAAGAGCCAGAAAAACTGGGGCGCCTTGCGGAAGTCCTTGTCAATCCCCGACTCCCACCCCATCCCTTCGCAGATATAGTAGGCGGTGGATAGCGGGAGAATGCAGGCGGCAAAGAGAGAAGCATTAAACAGGCCGAATGCAAAGAGTATGGAGGCGTGCTTGCCGACCAGCGGTTTCAAGGCCACGGCAGCATCCGCGGCGGTCTCTATTCTGAGACCCTGGACATGAATGGTTGAGGCGCAGGCCACAACGATGAAGAATGCCACGACAATGGCCATGACACAACCGATTATGACATCTAGCCGGGAAAAGCTGTACTGATCGATGGTTATCCCCTTTTCTACGACAGCCGACTGCTGGTAGAACTGCATCCAGGGGGCGATTGTCGTTCCGATCACGCCGATCAGCATGGTCAGGTAGGCGCTGTCGGCCTTAAAGGTCGGCACGACCGTGGCGGTGAGGATGATGTCCCATTTGGGCCCCGCCATGAATGCGGCAATGGGATAGGCGATGTAGATCATGCAGGCGACAAGAAAGACCTTTTCCACGAATTTGTAAGAGCCTTTTACCACAAGAAGCCAGACAAAAGTTGCGCATATCGGGACCGAAATATATTTGCTGACGCCGAATATTTCCAGGCTGGCGGCGATGCCGGCGAATTCGGAGACCGAATTCCCCATGTTGGTCAGGAAAAGGGCGATCATGACGTAGAAGGTTACCTTGACTCCGAACGACTCACGGATGAGATCCGACAACCCCTTGCCGGTCACAGCCCCCATCCGGGCGCACATCTCCTGGATAACCACGAGGGCAATGGTCGTGGGGAGCATCACCCAGAGGAGCGAATAGCCGAAATGGGCGCCTGCCAGCGAATAGGTGGTGATCCCCCCTGCGTCGTTGTCAACATTGGCGGTTATGATTCCCGGCCCGAGTATGGCAAGGAAAAGGACAATATTTTTCCTGCTGACCTCGCGGATCGGTTTGAATAGTTTTACAAGAGAAATGCCGGTAAACATGAGTGAAACCTTTTATGCCAGCGTTTAGCTTATAGCAAACTAACCTCTAACCGCTATACGCTGGTTTAATGGTGGTAACGCCGTCGCCGCAGCGCATACGGTAGAAACAGTTCCAGTATGTCGTCAACCGTGACGATTCCGGCCATTTTCCCTTCCATATCCAGAACCGGCACGGCGATAAGATTGTATTTGGCAATAATTTCCAGAATATTTTCGGGAGTGGATTCAACATTGACCGTCTTCAGGTTCTCCGCCATGATATCCGAAATCAATGCGTCGGGAGGGTTGATCAGGAGCTCTTTCAAGCTTACCACCCCCTGCAGGTTTTCCTCCCGGTCCACTATATACGCATAGTAGACGGTCTCTATATCCGGCGCCAGCAGCCGGATTTCCTTCAACGCGTCGTAAACGGTAATATCTCCGGATATGGCCACGTATTCGCTGTTCATCAGCCCGCCCGCAGTGTCTTCCTCATGTTCCAGAAGTTCCTGGATCTCCTCCGCCTCCTCTTCATCCATGAGTCCCAAAAGTTCCTGGGCCTTTTCATCCGACAGGTCGCCAAGTACGTCGGCCGCTTCATCCGGATCCATCTCTTCCAGAATATCCGACGCCTGTTCGCTGTCCAACTGGCTGATGACCCTGCTTCGCAGTTCCGGTTCCAGTTCATGGATCGCCTCACCGGCGGTTTCCGTATCAAGGGAGATCAGCACTGTCTGGATATGCTTGTGCGAGATCTGCGAGATGATATGGGCGATATCCGCGGGGTGGAGATCGCCCAACTGGTCCCGGGCCATGGTGAGTGTGAGCCGGGAAAGGTTCATTTCCAGGGGCTGCACATATTCCCAGCTGATTTCCTGATGGGGCAATTCTTTATGGAAACCCCGGAGCAGCTTTTCCCAGAATCTCTCGTAACCCAGACGCCGTAAAAGACCCCTGAAGCCGATATCCACGGAAAAGATGCAGAGCAGGTCATGGTGTCCCCCGAGTTTGAGATCGTTTACCCGGACTACCTTGGCGCCGTTTACATCGACGATCTGGCGGTCGAGTATATCCCGCTTGACGAGGATGTCACCTTCTTTGGGGGAGAATGAAGGAATCTTGGTTGGCGTACCTTTGATGGATATGACGAATGGGTTGAACAGGGAGACCTCATGCCAGGGGATCGATACTGTATCCTTGCGCCGCCTGGCCAGGATATGGGAGACTTCAGGAAATATCTCACCTGGAACCATGATAAGGTCACTCAGCTTGCCGATTTCCTGGCCAAGCTCATCGATGACGGTTTTACCAAGTATGGTGCTCAGATAAAGCTCACTCATGATGATATCCATAGATGGCTCCAAAAGTAAAAGGTCCGTTCCGGGGAAAGGACCTTTTACGCAAATCGGCGCAGTTTCCCCCTGGTTGAGTTTCGGCAGAGCACAACGTAGGTATTCACGTACCAGCTACCTTAGGTAAAGCCTTAATCCGACTGAACCTGGTCTACCGCATTGGCGTCTTTCGACGTTTCTGGGCAATAGCCTCTGTTTGTGCAAACGCCTCATCCTAACGAGGATTTAGATAAATTTTATAATCCCGGAGGATGGATTTGTCAACTCTTTGTTTGACGGCTGATTGCATTAAAAGGGGCGCTTTAGCATCATCGTCGTACCCTGCTATGAAGATAGTTTCAAGGGATAAACAAAAGTTGGAGAAGATGGTATTTAGACGGGAAATTATTGCCGCTGTGATTGACACCCCGGAAATTTGCTGCTACGTTTACAAAAAATTTCAACGAGGGCTTCACATGGTAATGCCGCATATCGATCCTGTTTTTTTCCGCCTTGGTCCGATGGAATTCCGCTGGTACGGCCTCATGTACATCATCGGCTTCATCGCTGCCTATTTCTTGATACTGGCTGGGGTAAAACGCAGGAAAATAGGGTGGACCCATGATGATGTGGCTGATTTTGTTGTTACCGTGGCAATGGGGATAATCCTGGGGGGGCGGACCGGTTACGTCCTCTTCTATGACCTGCCCATCTACCTTGCTCATCCGCTCAAGGTTTTCGCCGTATGGGAAGGGGGGATGTCCTTCCATGGCGGTTTGACGGGTGGTATCCTGGCCTGCGTCTATTTCGTCAGAAAAAGGAAGACGCCGTTCTTTCAGATCACCGATATTGTCACCCCGGCAATTCCGATCGGCCTGGGACTGGGGAGGATCGGCAACTTCATCAACGGCGAGCTTTATGGTCGTGTTACCGGTGTGCCGTGGGGAATGGTCTTTCCGGCAGGAGGGGATCTGCCGCGTCACCCTTCACAACTCTACGAGGCCTTTCTCGAAGGGCCGGTGATGTTTCTGATCTTATGGATTCTGGGCCGCAAGGAGAGGCCGGCGGGGGTCTTATCCTGGTCTTTTATCGCCCTCTACGGACTTTTTCGCTTTTCAGCGGAATTTTTTCGCGAACCGGACCGGCAATTGGGCTTTATTGTCGAGCACTTTTCCATGGGCCAGCTGTTGAGCTTCCCGATGCTCCTTCTGGGCATGGGAATGGTCTGGTGGACGTATAAAAAGGGTCGGTCAAGATAGAGAATCTCAGCATAATATTTTTGACATTTCCAGGACGTTGCCGTTACGGATTTTTTTGTAGCATACCGAATCCATCAGTGATCTGATCAGGAAAATACCCCGTCCGTGGTCTTCCAGTTTCTCAAAGTTGGGAGTCGGAATGGAGTTGATATCGAATCCCTGCCCCTTGTCAAAGACCTTGATCACCAGTTCCTCTTCTGAAATATTGATCAGAATATGCACCAGCGTGTCCG
>JBGPID010000047.1:0-12581 GCA_041484725.1 Geobacteraceae bacterium
AATCTTCGGGCTTGCTTGTGCGGCGTACCAGTGTACGCCTCCGCACAACCCCTCGATTTCCTTGCCAGGACGAAAAATTCCTCGTTTCCGAATTGGAAACCAATAGTGTCTCATCCGGAGTTTCCGGATGGACACTAATTAGTTCTTTTTATAACGTTATTTTGGGGGAGTGTAAAGACAAAAATCAGGGTACAGTGAAACAGGGGACTTGTGACCAGTGACCAGTGACCAGTGACTTATGACCGGAGACTGCGGACCATTTATAAACGATGATCCTGTTACTGTATCATTTCTCTTTTAAAACAATCTAGTTTATAACTCTTTTTTTACCGATTCGAAAAGGCCGTAAAGGGTACCGGCAACCTGGTTTAATCTTTCAGTCAGTGATTCATATTCGGTCTTGTTCAGATACTCGAGCCTGTTTGTCAAATGGAGGAAATACTCTGTTTCTGCAAGGGATCCTCTGGCTATGTTGAGAAATTGCAGATACTCTTTCTTTGAAGTCCGTGAAGCACCTTCCGCGATATTTGCCGGAACTGAGGAAGATGATCGGCGAATCTGCGATGTCAATCCGTATAATTCATGCTTGGGGAAACTCCCCGTTACCTGGTAAATAGCAAAAGTCAGGTCATCAGCAACCTGCCATGCCCTGATTTTCTTGAAGTCACGACTCATCCCTGGTCCCTAAGCAGTGGTTGGCGAATAGTATTCCATGGTCTCTGGTCTCCGGTCGCTGGTCCACGTTCGCTGCTACTTGAATATTCTGTGCAAAAGACCTTTATTTCGGGTTGGCTCATCTTCTAAAATATGCAAAATTTTATTGTCCTCAATAATGTCATCTATTTTTCTCTTCAATTCGTAAATATTGGCGCTGGTTTCTTCTGTTTGTGCCTGAAATGCATTGCCCAACTTGCTGAGTTTTTCATCTAACTCTTTATTGACCATTTTTCTTAATTCCATAGACTCATTTTCAATACCGTCGAGACGTTTGGTTATCTCCCGAAGTAAAGGAGCCAGTTCACTTTCCGATTCAATCATTTCAGCTTTTAACGGTATGATTTCAGAATCCGCGGACGATTCCGGGAGCCCGTTAGTCCAGTAAAGGTTTTCAAAATCAAGATCGCCGATGATATCCTGGACCAACTCTTTGTCGATATCCGTTGTTTCCTCGGCGAACGCCGAAAGCATGAGAAAATCGCAGATGATGTTGATCAACCGGGGGATCCCGCGGCTGTATGTGAAAATGATGTCAACGGCTTCCCCGGAAAATCTGACTGCCTCACGGTTGCCGGCGACCTCCAGGCGATGCAGGATATATTCTTCCACCTCCGGGCGCGATAAGGGATGGACATGACAGGAAATACTGATGCGCTGGCGGAGCTGCAGGAGGCCCGGCATGGCCAGTGTTTTCCGCAGCTCGGGCTGGCCGACCAGGATGATCTGCAAAAGCTTCGCATCGTCGGTTTCCAGATTCGACAGCATCCTGATCTCTTCCAGGAGGTCCGCTGTAAGGTTCTGCGCCTCGTCGATGATCAGCGTCGGTTTGTTCCCCCTGGCATACTGATCGATCAGGAAATCGTTCAGGTCCCGCAACAGGGCAATCTTGTCCTTACCCTCTATGGGGATATTGAAGTCGTCATTGACCATGGCAATGAGCTGATCGAAGTCGACCCGGGTATTGAAAATCTTGGAGAGTATTACCCGTTCATGCCGTTTATTTATCAGGTCCCGGATTATGGTGGTCTTACCCGAGCCTATCTCCCCGGTAAGGAGGATAAAGCCGGTGCGCTCCCGAATGCCGTAGTCCAGATATGTCAAGGCCCGTTTGTGCGATTTGCTGGGAAAGAGGAATTCCGGATTCGGCAGCAGATCGAACGGTTTTGATTTGAGGTTGAAGAAAGATTCGTACATGCATACTCCGTGAAAGGCAGTGGTTAGTGGCTAGTGAAAAGGCAGTGATTAGTGATTAGTGGGTAGTGAAAAGGCAGTGATTAGTTGGTAGCGAAAAGGCAGTGATTAGTTGGTAGTGGGTAGTGTTAAAATTTCACTATTCACTAATCACTGCCTGCTATTCACTATTCACTTTGCACTCTTCGTTGCCTTTCCTCCGCTGTACCCGTACCCGTACCTGTAGTAGTGATAGTGTCCGTCCAGGCTTGCCTGGGTTGCTTCATTATAGACGGCGCCGATAAGCTTCGTGCTGTCGAGGGTATTTATTGACTCCTGGATGTTCTCCGGGGTGACCTGCCCCTCCCGGATCACAAAAAGCACGCCATCCACAAGGGCTCCTAAAGAACGTGTTTCGGCAAAGGGGAGCAGGGGAGGGGTATCGATGATGATGAAGCGGTCGGGGTAGCGGTTCTTGATCTCGACTATAAAATCCCGCATCTTCTGCGATGAAAAGAGCTCGACAGGGTTTCTGAGCGGCGTCCCCGCCGGCAGGAGGGTCAGTCTGCCTATGCCGGTCTTTATCAGCAGGCCTGTTAAGGCGGCTTCTCCGTTAAGATGGTCCGACAGACCCTTTGTGGGCTTCATACCGAGATATTCCTGGAGCGAGGGTTTTCGAAGGTCGGCATCGACCAGGAGCACGGTGTGGTCGAACTCCTGGGCAAGGGTTATGGCGAGATTGAGGGAGGTGATGCTCTTCCCCTCACTTGCTACGGAACTCGTGACCATGATGACGTTTTTGAACTCACCCTGTTGCGCAAAAGCGGATACGACCGATTTGAGCTTCCGATACTCCTCGCTGACAGGGGAATGGGGATCGCAGAGGGTGGCGAGAAGCGGATTATCGATCCGCGCCATTAATTCGCTTCCGTCCTGCGAAGGAGGAAGCGTATGCAGCCGGATCGGCTGCACCGAGGCCTTCCCTTCCCCTTCCTTTATTGCGGCGCCTGCTCCGGGGGTTTTTCTTAGATTCGCGGCCTTTTCCAGCGCCTGCTCGATTCTGCTCATACAAATTACCTTTCTTTGAATACAGCGAATAGTGGTTAGTGTGTAGTGGTTAGTGAAACCAGTATTTTGGGTCTAAACTTATTCTTCACTATTCCCTATTCCCTATTCCCTATTCCCTATTCCCTATCCACTATTCCCTATCCACTGATCATCCCGATAATACTGTCAACCGGTGACATCCCCAGGAATTCGAGAGCCAGCAGGGCGACGATCATGGTAAAATATGTTCCGGAAGCAATGTAGAGGCGCAGGTCGTTGCGCCGCTCTATCTCTATCGCCTTCGGATCGCTGATTTTCGGAATCACGGCAAGCACATTAATACCGAGGGTCTTAAGAGTATCAACGGTCTTGACTGACTTGTCAAAATAATCTATGGCCAGAAGCACCCCAAAGCCCGCAGCTATTCCGGCAGCTATACCTATGAGGATGATCCTAAACCGATTGGGGCTGACAGGCACTCTAGGCATGATGGCGGGCTCCATAATCCTGATTGTTGCAGCCTTGTCCTGCACTTCCATCTGATTGGAAAATTCTGCCTGGCCGTGCCTAGCCATCAACTGGTCATACATGGTCTTGTAATTGCCTCTCTCTTGCTCCAGTTTATCCATTGCTGCTTTAGTGCCCGGATTCTCGCGCATCAATCCCCTGCTGGCAGCCAATTGCGCACGCTGGCTCGACTCACTCATCCTGACGGCATTCAACTCCGCTTCGACCCTATCGAGTTCCTGAGAATTGGGAACAGCCGCACCAGACCCTTTTAGTCCTCTTCCGATCTCTTTTTTGGCTGCTTCGATGTCCGCTTTTACCTTGATAACCTCAGGATAGTTATCCGTATACTCCACGCGCAGCTCTTCCAGCCTCCTCTGAAGAGCTGCGACTCTATCCTTTGCCGGATCATTTGTCTTTAGACGATTGCGCTCGGCCTCAAGCTGGGAGCGGCGCAGGGACAGATCATCCAGTCGTTGCTGCGAAGCACTGATTTCCGGCAGTAAGCTCGCCGGCTCAGAAGCAAGCACCGCAACTTTTTCCGCCCTGAATTTGGTAATTTCAGCTTCGGCCTTGTCAAGCTTCTGCTTAACGGATGCGATTTGATCGGAGATAAAACTTGTCGCTCCATATGATTCTTCTCTTTTTGACGATAGATTTTCCTCAATATATCGTCGCACCAGCGTATTTACATAGTCCCTGGCAAAACGGGGATTCTCATCAATGAATGAGAACTTGATCAATCCCTCTTTATCGTCAAATTGGAGATTTGTCCTGTTCCGTAGTCCATTTATCGTCGCATCCAACTGGGCGTCACTTTGATTTTTCAGGTTCAGATCGAGATCATTAGCAACTTTTGTGAGGAGAGTCCTACTATTTATGGCGGAATTCAATCGCCTTAATGATTCATCCACCGATGGTGTCACAGCCATTCCTTTGAACAGTTCGTTAAGGACGTTTCGCTCGACAAAAATGCTACTCCGCGCCTCGTATTTTTTGGGCAGCAGGTAACTGACTACTGCCGTACCGGTCATAATAATTAACGCGGTAATGGCGAACAGCCGCTTGTGCTTGAGTAAAAGATTGAGATATTTTCTATAGTCGAATTCGTTCTGCATGGAAAAACTCCGTTTATAATCAGTGGACAGTTAAACTAGTTGAACAGTTAAAACCAGCGGCCAGTGGACAGATGAATGTCAGCGATTATTATCTGCCCTCTAGTCACTGTTCAACTGTCAACTGTTTAACTGTTTTTCTGTACACTGCCTTTAAAACATGCCTTCGCTGATGATGATATAGTCTCCCGGTTTGAGCTTGACGTTTTG
Organism: Geobacteraceae bacterium; assembly: GCA_041484725.1. Classification (GTDB taxonomy): domain Bacteria; phylum Desulfobacterota; class Desulfuromonadia; order Geobacterales; family Geobacteraceae; genus JBGQDJ01. Next base: position 4,767 of record JBGPID010000047.1, read on the forward strand.
TTTCAGGTCGCCGTCGTTGATTAGGTTCTTTGCTTTGACCTCGATGGTTATCTCCTTGTCCGCCTCCTTGCGGAGGATGAGGGTACTGTTCTGTTTGGCAAACCTGGTGAATCCGCCACATTCGAGGATCGCCTCCATGACCGTCATCCCCTCGTGGAATTCAATGGAGCGGGAGGTGGTGACCGCCCCGAGGACATAGATATTGCTGTCAGGGAGCTGGGGTATGAAAACGGCGTCGTTGGTTTCGATGACGATGTCCTCGCCGACTTCACCGTTGATAAAGAGTCTGGTGAAGTCCTGCTTGATTTTCTTGCCGTTGCGGAGCACGTATGCCTTCTTGAAATCCGGGACCCTGCCGGTGGCGGTCTGCTGTCCACCAACTGCTGCGGCGCCGCGGCCAGGGGCGGCGGATGCGGCGTCTCCCGCTCCCGCTCCGGGCACGGGGGAGGGGAGCGTGCCGATCGTGCAGAGGAGCTGAAGTAGGGTTGTCCGCCGGTTAAGGTCTACGACCCCGGGCTGTACCCCGCTACCGAAGATGTAGACCCTGCTGTTGGTGATCTCGCGCACAGTGACTGTTACGATCGGGTTCTTGACCAGTTCCTTGAGGCGAACGGCCAGGTCGGCCTGCAGCGCCTTGGGGGTAAAACCGCTGGCGACGACCTCACCGAGCCCGGGAATCGTAATCTTCCCGTCGGGACGCACCCTTACCGAGGTATTCAGATCCTTCACACCCCAGACAGCGATATCGAGCCCGTCACCTTCGCCGATTACATAGTCACCGGCACAGGCCGGACCCGTTGCGAGAATGAGCAGCATCAGGATACTGAACAGAAAAGTTTTCATGAAATCTCCTTAGAATCAAGTGGACAGTTGAACAGTGGACAGTTGAACAGTGAACAGTTGAACAGTGTACAGTTGAAAATCTGCTATCATTGTCCAGTCCACTGGTCACTGTTTAACTGTCCACTGCCTAACGTCCTCCCCGTCTGAACAGAACCACATTGACCGTCTCGAGTATGATCATCAGATCAAAGGTTATGGAGAGGTTCTTTATATAGTAGAGGTCATAACGCAATTTTTCCAGGGCGTCTTCCACTGAGGCCCCATAGGGATAGCGGACCTGCGCCCAGCCGGTGACCCCCGGCTTGACGAAATGCCGTTCCGAATAGTAGGGGATGATCTTTTTCAGCTTCTCGATGAATTCGGGTCGCTCGGGCCTGGGCCCTACCAGGCTCATATCTCCCATGAGGACGTTAAAAAGCTGGGGAATTTCATCGATGCGGCTTTTCCGGAAAAAGTTCCCCACCCTAGTCACCCGCGGGTCCTTCTCCTGCGCCCAGACCGCGCCGGTGCCGTTCTCCGCATCATCCCGCATCGTTCTGAACTTGTAAAGGAAAAAGTTTTTCTCCCTTTCACCGACACGCAGCTGTCGGAAGAAAATCGGTCCAGGAGAATCAATCTTGATAGCCAGGACAATGAGCGGGATAAAAGGGAGCACCAGGCAAAGTCCCAGCGCGGAGAAAACCACATCGGTAACCCTTTTTATCAGGCGGATCAAGGCTGTGATCCGGAACCCCTCGGAAAAAATGAACCAGCCCGGGGTTATATTCTCGAGAAGGAGCTTGCCGGTCATTGTTTCATAGAAGGAGGGAGCATCCACGACCTCTATGCCGCTCAACTTGCAGGCCATGATCTCCTGCAGCGGGAGCACCCCTCGTCTTTCCGACAGGGATACCACGATCTTGCTGGCATTCTCCCGCATGACCGTTTCATAAAGTTCTCCCTGTGATTCCACTATCTCCCCAGCAGGGACGTGGACCGGCTCATTGGAGCAGTTGACGTAACCGGACAGGACATAGTTGCCGTCGGTAACCGGGATGATCTCTCCCATCTGGCCGGCCAGGGGACCTGTGCCTAAGATCAGTATGCGCTTGGCAAAACGTTTGAATTTTCCGCACACCCGGTAACTGGCGTGGAAGAGAAACTGGAAGAGGCAGAAGAAAACAAGAGCTATGACCAATACTCCCCTGCCGAACATGAAGAAGGGGGCGGAGTAGTAGAGAGTGGAGAGTATCAGGAAAGAAATAGTCAAACACATGATGATCCGGGCGGCGATCGCCATGTTCGAGGACTCCCGGGAGTATCTGTAAATCTCCGTAAAGAACGAAACCATGATAAGGATACCGACGAAGAGTAGATATTTTACCCCCCCCAGTTCGCTTATGTCGTCAAAGACAGGAAATTTCTGGTACCTGAACAGGAACGCCGCAGGAATCGCAAGAAAAGCCAGGATTATGTCATTTGCCATGAGAAGAATAATTCTCCTGTTCATTGCCATGGGAATCCTCCAACACTATTTAACACTTAAATGCGCCAGTAAAATTTTCGCTTCCGGCTCTTCAGGAAAGTCGCCAAGTTGCAGGACTTTCCGCAGTGTGGCAGCGGCCCGGTCCTTATCCCCCGTCGCCCGGTAGGCAAGGGCGAGATGGAAATTTACGGTGGGATTGTCGGGGAGAATGACGGCGGCTTTTTCCAGCACTCTGCGGGCTTCAACGCTGCGCCCGTTTTTCAGCAGTGCATAGCCAAGCGTATCCGTGAACCCTCCATTGCCCGGCTCCAGTTTGTAGGCGGTTAACGCCATGCTCAGACCTTCCTTTTTGTTCCCGTATCCGTCTGTATAGAGGTAGGCGAGATTGTTGAGCGCCGGCAGGTAATTATCCGATTTCATCAATGCCTTCCGGTACATGCGGACAGCCTCCGCCTTCTTGCCGGTCTTTTCCAGCAGCGTACCCTGGGAAAAACAGGCGGGGGCCGAGTCGGGATCCATTCTCAGCGCTTCCGCGATAGTTGCCGAGGCAAGGGAATAATCTTTTTTCTTGATGTACAGGTTGCCGAGTACCAGTCTGGCATAGAGGTTGTCCTTTTCTTTGCTCAGGCCTTTTTTTAACTCCTCGACACCCTTGTCGAGATCGTTCTGGCTCTCATAAATGGAAGCAAGCATCATGTAGCCGTAAGAGGAGTTTGGCTTTAAGGTTATAATCCGGCGGGCCTGTTCCACGGCTTTCGGCACATTTTTCATCTCCACGTAGGCGTTGATTTTCAACGGTATACCCTGATCGGGAGTGATCGACTCGATGTCGTAGAATATTCTTAGCGCCTCCCGGTACTGTTTTTCAGAAATACATATGCGACCCTTCATTTCAAGGATGTCCGTATTGCGCGGGTCGGTCTTGATTGCCTCGTCAAGCAGGGAAAATGCTTTGCCGGGATACTTTTTCCTTGCGTAGTAATTTGCCAGGACGATGATGGCAGCCGGGTTATTGCTTGTCCTGGCCCTGTTGTACCAGGAGAGGGCTTCACTATCTTTCCCCTCCAATTCCAGGATGGCTCCCATGTTCAACATCGCTTTCAGATTCTTCGGCTCTTTTTGCAATACCGCCTCATATTCGCCGCATGCCTTGGCATAGGCGCCGGATGCCGCATGGAAGGTGGCCATGTTGAAGTAGGGAGCAAGGAACGCCGGATCAATAACCTTGGCCTTCTGCAGATACTTCATCGCCTCGGTTGTATTGTTTTCAGCAAACATGACCGCAGCCATGCAGTTGTAAAGGACCGCATCCTCTTTTTTGCCTGTTAACCCTTCCTGCAGGAGGGAGAGAGCTTTAGACCGGTCGTTGCACTGCATGTAGTAGGAAAAGAGGATAAGCCGGGTATTGAGGAGTGCCGGTCTGACCCTGACTGCCGTGCGCATGTCGGTTTCCGCCTGTTTGACGTTCCCCCTGTTCAGGTAGTAAATTCCCTTCCTGATGTGGGCCTCGACCAGCTTCGGATCCAGTTCGGTCGCCCGGTTCAATTCCTTTAATCCTTCTTCGTACATACCTTTTGCCATGTAGGCGCTACCGAGCAGGTTATGGGCGAGGGCATTTCTCCCATCGATCTGCAGGATCTTGTTGATCTCTGCGACAGAGTCGTCAACCCGCTTCTGACTGAGTAGAATCATGGCGGTAAGAAGCCTGGCCTGAACAAAGGAAGGATTCCGGTCGATGATGATACGGAACTGGCTCAGGGCATTCTCCAGCTCACCCCGCTCGTATAGGCTGAGACCGAGGAAGTAGTATCCTTCCACGGTGTGCTGTAACTTGACTGAATGCTGCAGTTCCGTAATGGCATCGGCAAGGTTCCGCCGATGATAGGAAACGATGCCCCTTAAGCGGTATCCTTCGGCATGTTTCGGGAATTTGACGACGATCTCTTCGGCGATCTCTGCCGCTTTGTCCGTATCGCCCTTATCAAGGTAGATCATGGCTGATCTGTATCGGGAAGTGGAGTCGGAAGGGTATAACACCGCCAGCTTTCGATATATGTCGAGCGCCTTGTCCCTGTTGCCTTCGGCAAACTCAAGTGCGGCAAGCATGTAACAGGCCTTGGAATTCTTCGGATCTTTTACGATGATATCGTCCAGAAGCCTTCTGGCTTCCCCGTTCCGTACCTGTGCCCCGTAGATGCCTGCCAGCTCGATTTTTGCAGAGATCCTGGACGGTTCTTCCTGCAAGGAGTGCAACAGACATCTTTCCGCTTCACCGGGGTTATCGGCAGCGATATAGGCGGCGCCAAGTATTTCGAGCGCTTCGGGTGATCCCGGATGAGAGTTCTGATATTCCTTGACTTCCTGTATTGCCAGTACGGGTTTCATTAACAAGCAATGAATTTTTGCCAATTCCAGCTTTATTTCTTCCCGGGAAGGGTTTTGCCTGAGCACCTTCTGGAATTCCTTTTCCGCCTGCTCGGATTTCCCGGCAGCCGCATATGCCTTTGCCAGCTGGTAACGCGCTTCAGCGTGATTCTGATCTTTATCCAGCGCATTTTTCAGGAGCACTATCGCACCACCGGGATTGCCTCCTTGCAACTGTTGAACCCCTTCTATATAGAGTTGTTCAATGGTTTTGCTATTACATCCGGCAATGGCGAAGGCCATTCCCAGGACGACAATACCCAGAACAAAAATGATTTTTCTGAACACAGGGGTCTCCTCCGGAGTGAGTAAAACACTCATTCATTGTATTTGTAATTCATGAAACATACCAATCTGAGAAGAATGAAATATGCCAGTAATTACTAAAGGTTGTACCCTGCGCGGAGATTTGCCGTGATAGGCCGGATGTTAATAAATAAAGGTATCGAACTGTCTGAAAAGGTAAAAACATGGAAAAGAAAAGGGGAGGGGATGATTGTTAAATTAGTGGCAGGTGTTAAAAATTTATTCGGAGACAAAGGACAGGGGAGGGCGACCGGGGACCAGTGGCCTGGGACCGGAACATGGAGCGAGCACGCATTCTACACGGTCGACTCGGTGACATTCGGTTTGCAGATTGGGGGCGAGGCGGGGGAAATGATCATGGTGGCAACGAATCAAAAGGCCATCATTCGATCCTCTCGTCATCTAGTTAGTGTCCATCCGGAAACTCCGGATGAGACACTACTGGTTTCCAATTCGGAAACGAGGGATTTTTCGTCCTGGCAAGGAAATCAAGGGGTTGCGCGGAGGCGTACATCGGTACGCCGCACAAACAAGCCCGAAGATTGACGCCGCTAGGGCGGAAAAGAACCGTTTCCGGATGGACACTAGTTAAGCTGGGGGGGTGATGTACCAATCACCAGATCATCGATAACTGGAAAAGCACCATCAATGTCAAGATCGTTGCCCAGAATATACCATGGCAGGCGATTTCTTCACCCGGGAAGAGAGATCTCAGGTTACGGCGACTCTCCTCGATATAATGAAGTAGTTCCATCTTATTTCTCCCTTTCTGCGGAAAACGGCAAGTGGGCCAGGAGCAACATTCTAATTGCAGTTTCCGTAAACGTCTTTCCCTGGTGCTGTTGTCGTCACTGAGGAGTTGCAGCATTTTTATTCATTTATTAGCTTTCTCGTAACATTATAGACACAATATAAAAAGATTGCAATAGAGGCGAAATTATTTTTGATCAATGGGAAATCGCTATAATTCCCGTACCTAGCAGGGAATGGCGAGGCGATCACACCGAACTTGCGGCAGGCTGGTCCTTCACGGTTGTCTTCATAGTTGTCCTGGCAGCAGGTTTTGTGCCAGGCGCGCTCTTAAGAAGGTTGACAAACACCGCTTGGTATTGTATACAGTATGCAATGTGGCAGTGCCGCCGATATTCTCAATGCCCGTATTTACGACCAATAAACGGACCGAAAAAGTGGAGGATGGGACGATGATAGATCAATATCTGCAGCAGGAGGCCGAAAGGGGAGCCCTGGGGATACCTGCCAGGCCGCTCGATCCGGAGCAGACCGCGGAGCTCTGCAGGCTTCTGGAAAACCCGCCGGCAGGGAAGGAGGAGTTCCTCCATCACCTTCTGAAAGAACGGGTCTCTCCCGGTGTCGATCCGGCCGCCGAGGTAAAGGCGGCATTCCTGGCGGGAATAGTCAACGGCTCTGCCAACTCCCCGCTCGTCTCCGCACGGGAGGCGATCAAAATCCTCGGCGCCATGCTCGGCGGCTATAATGTGGCGCCGCTGGTCGGTGCTCTGCAGGATGCGGAACTGGCCGAAGAGGCGGGACGGGCCCTTTCCCGCATCACCCTCGTCTACAGCGGTTTCGAAGAAGTAGCTTTGCTCGCCGGTACCAACGCCCAGGCTGCCAGGGTACTCGAGGCGTGGGCGAATGCCGAGTGGTTCATCAATAAACCGGGCATCCCGGAGACGATCAGGGTCAAGGTCTTCAAGGTTGATGGCGAGATCAATACCGACGACTTGTCACCGGCCGGCGACGCCTGGAGCCGTCCCGATATCCCGCTCCATGCCCTCGCCATGGGGAAAACCCGCTTTCCCGGCGGTATCGAAACAATAGCCGGGTTCCGCGCCGATGGTTTCCAGGTTGCCTTTGTCGGCGATGTGGTGGGAACCGGCTCCTCCAGGAAGAGCGCCTGTAACAGTGTTCTCTGGCACATCGGTGGGGTTATCCCCGGTGTTCCAAACAAGAAGAGCGGCGGTGTCATAATCGGCGGCGTCATCGCGCCGATCTTCTTCAACACGGCCCAGGACTCCGGCGCCCTGCCGCTGAAGGCGGACGTGACACGAATGAAAACCGGCGACATGATAACCATCAATACCGGAAAAGGTGAAATCACCAATGAGAAGGGCGAGGTCATATCCACCTTCACCATCTCCCCGAACACGCTCCCCGATGAATACCGCGCCGGGGGGCGCATCCCGCTCATCATCGGCCGGGCTTTGACCTCCAAGGCGCGCAAGGCTCTGGGACTTCCTCCCGCGGACATCTTCATCAAGCCGGTCAATCCGGCGCCGCGGGCGGGTCAGGGGTATACCCTGGCCCAGAAGATGGTAGGCCAAGCCTGCGGTATGCCGGGTGTTCTCCCCGGCACCGCCTGCGAGCCGAGGATGACCACCGTCGGCTCCCAGGACACCACCGGGCCGATGACCGCGGACGAACTGAAGGAGCTGGCTTGCCTGAGATTCCTTGCGCCGATGTTCATGCAGTCATTCTGCCACACTGCGGCCTATCCTAAACCGGCCGACGTCAAGATGCAGAAGAGCCTGCCGCGGTTCATCACCGAACGGGGGGGCGTTTCCCTGAAGCCGGCGGACGGCATCATCCATTCTTGGCTGAACCGCCTCCTTTTGCCCGACACCGTCGGCACCGGCGGCGACTCCCATACCCGTTTCCCGCTCGGCATCTCTTTCCCGGCCGGCTCCGGCCTGGTCGCCTTTGCCGGCGCCATGGGTTTCATGCCCCTCGACATGCCGGAATCGGTCCTGGTCCGTTTC
>JBGPID010000048.1:0-12539 GCA_041484725.1 Geobacteraceae bacterium
CGGCAGCTTGCCTGCCTCGCGCATCGCGTCTTCTGCGGTGAGTTCTTTGCTCTGCACCTTGAAAGCCTTCATCAAGAATTCGTACATGCTGTCGAGACTGCTCACGCGGATCCTCCTCGTCCACCAGGTGCGCCAGGTCCACCAGGAAGCAGGATATTCAGCAGCTCGGTCTTTTGCGGTTCGTCTTTGGCGATCAGAAGAATGGCTAGCTCGTGACGCCGGTCCCGATCCTGGATCTCGTCACGCAAGCGATTGAACTTTGAGCCCAGCCCATTCACGTGGCGCTGTGACTGGTGGAGCGTCACCCAGGCGCCGCCAGCGCCGAAGGCGAGAGTCAGTAGAAAGATAACAAACTGCAGCGTTAGAGTCATTGCACCTAGCCTGGCCCGCCCGGATCCATGTACGGGCAATCCTTTTTTAGAGGGCAACTTAGTTTCTCATCCAAGGTCGAGAGTAACGCATCGATTCTTTTGATCTCGTCCGCCATACCTCTAGGGTTACAGGCTTCTTCGTGTCTGAGAAGCAATACCTGTAAGCGGTTGCGAATTGTGTGTACTGTGGAATCACCGGGACTCACCTTATGCCTCGTTAGTTGGTGATCGTGTACTCGAAGCACTGGGGGCTGACCGCAAAAGTTCCCAAGTTGATAGTGAAACTAACCGCTGCGCTCTTGGCGGCCAGACGCGGCGCGGTGCGCGCGGTGTCGATGGCGGCATTGCAAGTCACGCCCAGCAGCGTCGAATCAGCGGCGCTTTCCTGAATCGTGATCGTGCTCGTTGCCGTGACGGCCGTGGTCGAGACGACGCAGGTTGTCCCACTAGCCGCCGCATCACAGGAGAAAACGCCCGCGGCCGCCGTGCCACAAGCGACCAGGCTGGGGTTGGCTGCGCTCCCAGCAGCAGCGCAGGTGGAAGCGGTCAGATAGCGCGTGCCGGAGATCGTTCCGCTTTGATCGGAAGCTGGAGCTGTCGTGCCATCACCAGCGAGACCAGCGTCGTTAAAATCCGCTGCCGGACTGTTGAATAGCAAGTTCTGTGCGCCAGTTATCGCTGTGCCGATTTTCCCCGTGCTAGCCGGAGCGCCGCCGGACACGGTGCGATAGATATCCCAACTCCAACATCCGGTCGCGTGCCCAATGGAAACGATATTGTAATTGGTCACATCTAAGGTCGCGTTGGCGGTCGTGGTGACTTGAGAGATATTGGCGGTTGGATTGCCGTTCACGTCTTTACAAACGGCGGCATAAGTGTACGAAGTCGCTCCCGCTGTGCCACCGTGCCCGATATTGAGACTCGTGCCCGCCAGCGATCCAATGGCGCTAGCCTTAAAGCCGAAGGTCGAGATACCGTGGTCGTAAGCCGGGTTGCCATTCATGGCAAGCATCGCACTGCCCATGCCGAGTTTTCCTTGGCTTAATATGCGGCTAACCGTGCCACTGTTGTAGATAGCGACATCGTTTGTGTTGGAACCGTAGTTACTGATGTAGATTCCATAATTCTGTCCTGGCATCCGGTTATTTGGACCGATGATACGAAGGCCAGCACCACTTACTCCTGTTACTGACCCGAGGCTGGCGGGCGGTTGGATTTGTATTCCGTCATCTTCAGTTCCTCCCTGATTGCCACTGCCGCTGTCGGCAACTTGCACGAGAATGCCAGTGATGCCGGGAAGTCCGGTGCCGGAAGAACTTTTAGTCGCAGTTACTCGAATTCCGTCCAACCCATCGACTGGCGTCCCAGTCCCTACTCCGGTGTGTTGGTCGCTGAACTGCACGGAGAGTGCCGCAACCTCGCTGTCGATTGCGTTGCCGATTGCCGGAGTGCTGCCGCGTAAGTCCTGCTCAACTTGAATAGCTTCCATCGCGTAGTGAGTCGAGGCTCCGGCGTCGGTGCTGGGATTCGCCGCAAATACGGAGAGTCCGCGATCCTGGTTCGCCATGGAAGTCGTAACTCCGCTTTGCGAGTGGCTGATGTTGACAAAGGAATTGAGAAAGCCGCCTGGAGTGCCGAAATCGTTGAACCACGTCCGGCGGCAGAACATCAGGGTACCGGGCACGGGCAGTGTGCCGTTGTTCGATGTGATGTCCACTCCGGCCTGCGTCTGATAATTCCCGCTGGAATCCTGCACAAACCATTGCGGGATCACCGCTGGCGGGCAAACGGTGGCTTGCGTATTCGGCGGTTGGACCCACGCCGTCTGTACGGTGAGCGGCGATCCACCTGCCGCGATGGTTTGGATGACGCAATTCGCAGTGATGTTGACGCAGGCATTCGCCGCGTTTTGACGCAGCACGTTCGTACAAGCTGATCCGGTGCAGTCGTACACCGTATAGCCGGTGTAACCGGTCGGCAGCGTCGGCGCGGTCACGGTCACGATGCAGTTATTTCCGGGACACGATCCGGGAGTGGTGACATACACGATGTTCGAAAAGATGGTCTCTCCAAGTGCGGTATTGTAGGAAAGCTTGACCCCGACCGTGTTATTCGCCGCGAGGTTTCCTCCGCCTGCACTGCTGGCCAGCGCGGGATTGGGAACTCCGAAGAGAAGCCAGGACTGGCTCCCCGCGATCTGCCCGAGATTGATCGGAATCAGAGTTGAGGCATTCCCGATGTTGAACGTCTTTGCTAAAGCAATGCCGCTCAGAAGTGCCCCAAACGTTGGAGAGATACCCCCTGAGATGGCATCGTTGTAAGAGACCGTGCCGGTCAGCCCATCGATGCAGAGCCAGGCGCGCCACTTACCTGTCGTCGGATTGAAAGATCGGCCGTAACTAGCCGGGTTGGTTCCCGCGGGACAGGCCAGCTCATAGATGATCTGAGCGCGGGCAGGAGCGACGAAACCGATCAGGGACAGAAGCGCGAACAGCAAAAAGCGTCTCATTGTGTTGCCTCAATTCGCTATAGCTTCGTGAGTTGCGATCGCGCGATCGAGGAGCCGCGGCCCCGCCGGCGCAGCTCGACCAGGCTAACGCGGCAACCGCATGAATAGAGCACATGGTGAAAACCCATTCATGCGATCGCCAGTTTTCTCAGAGCTAAGGACAATCAGTTGCCGCCAGACGGATGCACTGCGCCGCTTGTGATCGGTGATGGCGCCGATCGCGCAGCAGTCGGAGTTGCAGCCTGCTTATCGTGCTGAAACACTCCGGTTGCATTGAATGTCGCCACCACTCCGTCGATCATGTCTCCCGCCAGCTTGCTCGCAGCATTGATGCCGGGCTGTTCTTCGGGCACAACCCCGGAAGCCACTCCGGTGGCCAGCGCGAGAGCATCCATCGCCATCTGTTTCTTACTCGATCCACTTGCGTCGGTGTGGATCTGTTCGATGCCGGCAACGATCACCGGGGTAAGTTGAAAGATTCGCATCAGCAATTTGAGCCAGTTCATGTAACGGTTCTCCTGTCGGTCAAGGTTGAACTTCGATTGTCGTAGCTGCAGCCGCGCGGAACCAGAGAGTGCCAGGAAACTGCGCCCACTGTAATTGCCCGCCTGCAGCAACGATCTTCGTGCCATCGGGAGCTGTGCCAGTTGGAGCCGCGTTCAATCGATTGGGATCCCGATCGCAATAGACATCGGTCGCCGATTGATTGATGAAAGTCACCGTGGCGCCCGGCGTGCGTCGCACGGGAACCGCGTAGTCATTGGGCACGATCAGTTTCATGTGGTCGTCATCGTGGCGGTTTCGGCGGCGTCAGGCATCAAGAATCCAGTCACGACCAGGGCAGCGCCGATTGCCAGGCCATGCTTGATCTTGAGGACACCCGTACCGGCAGCAATCACTGCGGCCAAGCCTCCAAGTAGAGCGAGCGTTCGTAGATTCATCAGTAGATCACCTGCACCCTTCCTAACCCGGCAAAGCCGGCATGCGACGGAATCGGGCCAAAGACACTAACTCCGTGTTTACCAGCAAGGATTGCACCTACAGTAACATAGGCATTTGCTGCGCCAGTCTCAATCCACCAGTGACCAACGACACAAGGACCGTTACAGGTGCCTGGTTTCTTACTATCAGGCGCGAGAACACCAGTCGTCTTATCGTAAGGCCAAGGCCACTTACCCTGCAGCATGGGATGCACGATGGTGTAATAGTCGGTGATGGCTTGCTGGATCAGGCCATCGGCCATCGACATATCTGAGATGTCTCCGTGAACTGCGGCCTGCACGATGAGCACGTATCGCTGGATGATGAGAGGTACCGCCTGATTCAATTCGGCGGCTTCCTTTGCGACCATCTCCGCGTGATGCTTGGCAATAAAACCGACGACGAGGCCGACCGCTGCAACTGCAACGCCAACAATAGGAATCGCCGTTCCTGCGAAAGTTCCGGCTGCAAGGGCGCCTCCGGATGATGTGGCTCCAACCGCGGCGCCGATTCCGAGTGTGGCACCGGCCGCTGTTCCTGCGAGACTTGAAGCCGTCATCGCCGTCTGTGTGTTTCCGAGACTATAACCTGCGGGCGCCGGCTGCTCGTCGATCGTGACATAGCCTGGCTGTCCCGGACCGGGCGGCCACTGCAAAGTTCCGCCCGGAGTCGTGATCGATGCGCCGAAACCCTGCAAGATCTGAGGGTTCACGAGCAGCACGTAGAGAACCACGATCGCGAGGATCCAAGTCATTTCAATCTGCCGGCGCCTCCGCCGCCGCCACCGGTGCCACCGCCACCGCCAGATCCCCCGCCACCAGGTCCACCGAATGTGCCGCCACCACCAACCGGCGACCAGGGCACCGGAATCAGCTTCGGCGCGGTCAATACAAAAGTTCCCAGATCCGACTTTCCTTCCGGAGGCGATTCCCAGAAACCATCCGGAGCGAACTGCACGGGCTCAGGCGTGGGAACGGGTTTAGGAGTAGGAGCCGGAGGGGCAAACTGTGGCGGCAGAGGGCTGTGGCCAAATGAAACCGGCAGCGCAGTGGGGATCGTTCCTGAACCGCCCGTCAATGGCAGCACTGTGTTCAGCGGATTCGGATCCGATGGCGCCGGAGCTGGAGTCGGAGGGCCGAGAAAAAGCGGAGCCGGTTTCGCCGCAGTCTCAGCCTTCTTAGCCTGAGACCATCCGTAAGCGGCGATCGCTGCAGCCACCAGCCAATAGATCATAAAAAGCCCACGTAGTCGCTCAGAGAGGCCCCAGGATCGACGCCAAGGGTTTCGGTGACGTTCCGGACCCAATTCGCGGAGTCGCCCGCGTAGAGGGCCGCAATTTGCTCCCAGCTCATCTCCGCGCTGTACACGCTCGAGCGTCCCGAAGCGATATTGCTGAATTTCTGGTAAAGCGCCTGCCAGCCATCGTGCGCCGTGGCGAAATGAATCACCTGGCTGCCGCCGTGGAACTGCGATGGCCCGGCCGTGGCGAATCCGGCTTCGTCACCAGGCGAGAGATCGCCGGGATTGTTCAGATCGAAGGGCGCGTGACCCGGACCGAGGTTGTAGCCTTCGGCCAGGGCAACCGCACGGCAAATGTCCCAGATGCGATCGCCGGCCGGCCAGGTTTCCGGTTCTTGCGTGATCGCCGGCATAAGAAAATTCCCTCCGCTCGTCGTGCTCGCGCCCGATTGCCTGCTCAACAGAAAGAGGGCGCCGGCAACCGCCAGCAGCCCGGCGCCGCTCAAGAATTCGCGTTTCACTTCACCTTACTCACCAGTGTTTTCGTGACGCCGATTCCCCCTGAGAAAATGAACACAGCGATGAGGGCGATCACCACGACGGCCCAGAGACCGGAGGACAAATTCGGCAAAACACCTGAGACCGCGGCCCCGATCTCGCCCGCAGTTTGCTTTCCGACTCCTGCTACTGCATCACCAGTTTTCAGCGACGACGATAAAGTACCGACGTAAGTCCAGCTTCCGACAGTAGCATTCGTAAAGGCGGTGAGAATATCCTGTACGATTTGGGCGACCATGTCCGTGCCGTCACCGTCGTAAGTGAAGACCACATTCACCTGAGCTGAGAACCAACCGGAGCTTATAACCTGAGTTCCCGACAGTCCGCTCATTCCTTGTAGAGCAGCGTCGAGCGCAGAAAGATCAAAGGCGCCGGCAGTTATATAGTTCAGCGCCGAAGCCGAGAACGACATCGTGTACTGCTGTCCTCGGACAAGAAACTCGTTGATATCGAGAGCGGGCATCAGTCCGCTTTCTAGTTACCGGCCAGCCCGTGAAAAGAACCAAATGGCAAGAACGATCAGCACGATCGGAAACAAGCCGCTCAATCCTGAAGTCGTGCCGGCGAGCTGCGCCTGAGTGTAAGGAAGGCCGGTTGCAGGGTTGATGAGCTTTGTCCCTGCAGCCGGCGGATTGAATGCGCGAAACAGATTGACGAAGGTCGTTCCGAGCGTCGAGATCGTAGAACCCAGACTGCTGCTGCCGGTAGGCGCCGGCGCCGCCGGTCCGATGAAATTCGAACTGATGCCGCTGGTCGGCGTGTCTTCCACGCTCGCGATCATCGTCTGAATGTCGGTATCGGAATAACCGATCGACCTCAGCTCGTCGGGCGTCATGCCCGTGCCTTGGATCGTTCCGTCAGGGTTCATGAAGTCACCGGCCGTTCTAGCTGTAGATCCCGCCCATGTGAGCGTGCAGGATCTGTTCCTGGATGACGATCCCGTAAGCGTTCGGTGTGCCGGCGACGTTTGCCATCAGATCGAAAGTGGTTCCGTCACCGACGACGCTGGGGTTTTGCGCCTGGTAAGCCGAATCGGGATTCCCCGACTCGATGAAGTCCAGACACGTGTAACCCTGGATCGGCTCGCGCTTCCAGTCTTCGGGTTGGTTCATTTTGTACGCGCGAATATCGACCACGGGCCGGATCGCCTTCGTGTTGCCGCCGCTGGAGATCCCGAGAGCGCTCACGTTTGCATCGTTGAGAGTGTCGAAGGCGGAACCGTTCGCCGTCGTACCACTTTTGAGGTACAGCCGCGCCGTCCGCTGGCGTTGCAACTGGGCAAGCGACACCGGACCACCGGCAGTTTGTAAGATCGTGTTGATCGGCCGCGCCGTACGCGAGATGAGCCCAGGCAGAACCAAGTTCTGAATCGGCCCCATCTGGACGGGAAGGGAATACACATCGAGCAGTGGAGTCCCACCGCCGCCGCCAAGTTGCGACCAGGCAAGCGTCGAGCTTCCAGCTCCAACTCCCAGAAAACCGGTCGCACCGTTCGCCTGGTGCCCGAATTTGAAAGCGAGCTGGAGCGTATCGGCCCATTCTTGCTTCCGCACCAGGTAACCCGCACGCATTTCCTTGGGCGCGTTGTAGGGATGAAAGGGGAGATCGACTCCAATCTCGAAGTCGTAATTTCCTTGCACCTTGTTCGCGTATCCGGTGGCGCCGGTTGCCGGCCATGGCGTCCCGGGAATCGGAACCTGCGCACCGTTGATTCTGAAAAAGCCAGCACGGTGAGCGAACAGGTGCGGCAGAGTCCATGCCGTCGGGAGATCGATATCCCAGAGCGTGGCGTTGCCACCTTGCCGGCTGTTGCTGCCGTCGAGTTTGATTCCGGAGATCATGTTCAGCAAGCCTTCGGGATTCACGCTGGTAAAATCGGCGCCGCCGATCACAAGACGTCCGGTGAGAATGAGCCGCAGAGCACGGATCGGGAGAGCGAGATCGATTTTGGAACTGAGGCTCGGAGTCGCCGCATCGCTCCAGGCGATGCCGGTCTGCACCGGTTTCACGCCGGCAGGTTTGTAGAGGTGAGAAGCATAGGGGCGCGTCGAAGGCGGCCTGGAAGTAGCTGCAGTTGCCATAGACTTTTTCCTTTCGCCGCCTAGACGGAGTTGACCACGTTGCCGATCGCCGGGATCTTCCGGAGGAGGACCAGCACGACGACAACAACCAGGGCCATGAAGCCAGCATCTTTCCACGTCATAGCGAGACCCTTTTCGTGTTTTGGGATTTCGGCGGAGGAGAGATCTACAGCAGATCAGAGCCTGGCATGCGGAGCGCCCGGTTGTCGCGCTATTTCAAGACTTTTTTTTGATGACGACGTTCAGCAGCAAGTAAAGCAGGGCGAGAGACGCAAACAAATTCAGGATCGAGTTAAACCAGATTTGCGCCGGTGTGGGGCCGAGATCCTGCGATGGCGGGCCGTTCGAGTAGAGGTAGATGTCCTGTGGTTCGCTCATCATCGGCCGTTCGCATTCAGCACGTGGATCCCGCTGGTTTCTTCCCAACGCAGGCAGTTATAGGGCTTGAGCCGGGGCAGCAGCTCGGCGCCGGTCTTCCCGATGTAGTCGCGCAAATAGTCGAGATCCGCGGGCTCCGTCATGCGGAAAACGTAGAACAGATGCGATTGTGATGTCAGCTCGCGCGGCACCTGCGCCGGGCGCCGGCTGGTGCAGATCATCGACACCTGCACATGCCGTCCCTGGTTCACCAGGTACTCGAGTCCTGCCGGCATCCAACCGGCGCCAGTGAAGCGGTCCACTTCGTCGATCGCGTAGATCATGCGGCCGCAACCGATCACGAGCTGAGTCACCGCCGCGAAGTGTTGCTGCAAAGCAGAGACGGTGCGAAGCCTCCGCGGCCGAAGTGAAAAAGTGCTGGGCGGGATCCACGGCTGATAGAGCACGCGGAAGGATCCTTCGAGATGCTGAGCCAAGAACGCGCGGAGTGGACCGGGTTGCTGGAACGTGTGATCGAAGCCGAACCCATCGAAGAAATTAACCGCGGTTCCGCTGGCGCCGCGGCCGTCGAACAAAATCAGGCGTCGTGTACTTCGGAGAAGATGCCCCATCCGGGTACTTTTTCCGGACTTGCGCTTTCCGAAGAAGCAGGTGACGCCATAGATCCCGCCGTCGCAGTACTCGCCGGCGCTGTCCGCTTCTTCGGGTTTTTCCAATCCGTGGTCACCAGGCGCGGCGCCATGATCGCGAGCGTCACGATCGCGGCCGTTCCCAGTTCGGTGTCCCCTTTCAACGGGAGATACCGATCGAGGACCGGTTTCCAGGCCCGGGCGATTGCCGTTTTTTCGTCGTCCTCGAGTTCCCAAAGATCACCGTATCGCTTGCTCAGGAAAAAAAACGGGAGAGAGGCGATCTGCTGCACGTCCCAGAGTGGCCAGCCTTCGGCTTCCTGGCCGGGTGCAAGGATCTCCGGAACGACACTGTCGGAGGAGATCTGGTCGGGGATCGCCGCCGTCGCCTGCTCGAAGTTCTCAGCCGAAGATCTCGCGGTTGAACCAACGTCGTTCTTTTCCGGATCCGTTTTCAGGGGCGCCTCCAGTTTTTTTTTCCAGGGCCGGCGCCGCCGCCGTCGCGGTTTCGGGTTTGCATTCGGGGCAGACGACGAAGTTCTGCTTCCGCTTCCCCTGTCGTATCACCAGCTCCGTGTTCGGATGTTTGCTGCACGTCGACATCGGCTTTTTTCCCTTTCTGCACTCTCCCCGGAACGCCGTTTGGGGAAGGGCTACCGACCTTGCGCGGCGCAGCCAGGGAAAGCGGATCGGAACTCCGCCGATCGGGGAAAAGCGTGACACGCGCAACGGGTTCTGTCGCGGTATTTACGAAGGGAATTTCGAGCCTGGCCGGATCCCGGACTGCTCGATCACTTCGTCGATCGTCAACGGGGAACTGTTCGCCGTCGTGCGCGCGGGATCCTGACGGGTAGTTTCCGCTTTCTGGACCAGTGCCATCAGCGAGTCGATCAGCCGGCCGCTATAGGTAGCTGCAGCCATGGTGCCTCTTTAGAACATTCTCCGGCCAGAAACGTCTTTTGTCGCGGTATTTTTCGGGGGAAAAAGGGAGCGGCCCCTGCCGCCGCGCATGTTCCGTTTTGCTCTTACCCGATACAAGCAAACGAGGCGACCGTCCTCCGCTCCCATCCCGATGGGAAAGGCTTTCAGAGACTAGGTTCTTTTTCCCGGCTGACCTGAACTCTGAACTTTTTCAGCGGAGAGCCCTGCGTCTCCACCGACGAGTCCTCGCCCTCGTAAATGATCCACAGGAAGTGCCCGACATGGGCGGGCCGGATCTTCCGCAGCAGATCCCACGTAGCGAGAAATGTGAAGCGGTGCCCGTCTTCGCTCTCGATCATGTACTGCGTCGTCTCCTTGCCCTTCACGACGACGATCGAGATATCAATGAGAGTGCCCCCTAGGACATGATGTTGAGTGGTGAACTGGAACATTGCCGGTGCCTCGACGTCGTGCATTTCACGCCGGCGATTGTTCGGAGTTGAAGTAGCTGGAGCTGTGCTCATGGTTCTCCTTCGCGCGGCTGGTTGCCGCAAAACTCTGTTTCAGGGGTCACAACGATCGATCAGGTCGCGACGATTCAGAACGCGTCCGCCAGCTCTACACAAAAAGCGATTTCCACCGATCCAGGTAATTTGACAGGAAAAACCGCAGCGGTCGCAGATCGCTTCCTTGTAAGTGCGCCCTTTCTCTTCCCGAAAAGCTGACATCACATGGCCTGCCAGGTTGAGCCGCGCAGTGATCGATTTTTCAATTGCAGTCCACGGGTTCATGCCGCCACCGCATAGTGCTGACAAAGCTTTTGTTCGTAGGCCCGGACACGCTGCCGAGCTTCAACGGCAATCCAACTCCGCGCAGAAGCAAGCTCTGCCCGCCGAGTCAATTCCGTACCATCAAAACTCACAGTTTTTAGCCAAGCGCGAGAGATATCCATCTGCACACGAAGGACACGGAAGACTTGCTTCTCGAAATCGAAACTCAACTGCTCGTGAGAAACTTTTCCCAGATCAAAGATGCGGGTGGAACCACAGTCCGGGCACTTTTCGGCTTTCTCAGGAGATGCTTCATCTTCCACACCGAGACCGTGGAACGTGCCATATGTGCGAACGACGCGAGCGCCATAAATCGAAGCCAAAAACTCATCAATGGCAGCAGGATCTTCGAGGATTAAATGAAATTTTGACTCCTTCGAGGCGTCCTCCTCGCGCTCGGCCACTTTAAGGACGTATTTCAAGAGCTCATTCACCGTCCCCTCGTCCACCTGATTAATACGCGAGGTCCGACCGTTTCCGCATGTTGCCTTGATCCATGCCTGGTTCAGCTCGGCAAAAGGAAAATATTCCCCTTCCGTCAGCACGTTTAGGTGGGGGTGCCAGGTCCGCGTTTTGCGATTGTAAGTGACCTCAAGCGCCAGCAGACAGCCGGAGACCTTGTGTTTCCATCGAACTGAGCGCCGCAACCGCGTCCACGCCGCAAAGAGGGAGGCAATTCCTGCCGCTAGATTGGAAGAATTACGCTCAGCCAAAACGAGATAGCGAAGCCCTGATTTCCCAGCGAGGAATGCCTGCGCGCGCGCCACCAACTCCTTCGCCCTGCGGTGAGCGCAGTGTGGACAGATCCGCACCGAACATGAATTGTCGGCCTTTGCCCAGTCGTGATTGCCATCGCAGTGTTTGTGCCGGAATTTTTTGTGGCAATTCAGAACTTTCTCCGCGAGGTGCCGATGATGCTCTGTGTGCTCCAGTGCTTCTACCAAATCCTGCTGTAACTCGTAGCGATCGAGCAGGCGGCACTCATTGTTCAAAAAATCGGCAACTCTAACCGCCGCAGCAATATCTGGCTGTTTTCGGCTTCGTCGATCTGTCGATTTATGCCCTGGTATCAAGTAAAGAAACCAAAACCTTTCTTCCGGGGCAAAAACCGCCCCGGATTTCGGACCCGGTTGCTTGTTTTTCCGATCTAAGCATGACTAGGGTCGGTCGTTCCCTTCGTGCATCACGTGAGATCCGCCCATGGGATCCCTTCCATGGAAACGGGGTTGAGTGCCGCGGGCGTGCTTGAGTCGTTGCGGGCGTGAACAACCGGGTAGAAGACACGTTGACCGCTCTGATTTTTTTCGCTTGCGGCACTCAACTCCATTTCCATCTGCTGGGATCGTCCTTCGACATGCTGCCTCTCAAGCCGGGCGATGCAGTCCAGGCACGGCCCTTTGCGGCGATCGTCGATCCGGTGCTGGGTCACCCGCTCACACTTTTTGCAATAGAAGGCTGCAGATACGGTGCTTCGCGTGAAGTGCTCAGGCATGGGCACACCCATGAATGCACAGCAGCCAGTAGATTTCTAGCCGCTCAAGGAGTTCGCTGTCGGTCATCGTTGCGACGTGATACTCAGCCAGGGCGAGCGAGATCAGGTGAACCATAACCATCAGCTCACTGACTCTCTGACGGAGAGAATTTTCGTTTGGAGAGGTTTCCGAGTTGAGGTAAGATCGCTCCATCTGCCTGCCTTGGCTGCCTGCCTTGCTGCATCGCGGATAGCTGTTCAGGCGGCGCGGGATTCATGGTTCCGCGCCGTTTGTGTTTTATTCCCCGCCGCCCGAACTGACTGCGCCGGCTTTTTCGCCGGCAAACTCTCGATTCCCAGCAGTGCCCTTCTTCGCGCCTCGATCGCCGGCCACACTTTGTCGGGATGCAACCCTAGAACGCTGTAGGTGGCGCTCACGTGCGGAAGGCTCTCGCCGCGATCGGCCCGCAGCACGGTGATCCACGCGATGCGGAGATCGTCCCGAAAATGGGGATCGGGCTCGCGCCACTCGACTTGTTCCAAGCGGAAAAGAATTCTCTGTGCGAGTCGC
>JBGPID010000049.1:0-12514 GCA_041484725.1 Geobacteraceae bacterium
AATCCGGGTGCATCCAGTCCCAGAAACTCATCTCCAGGAATTCCCGTTCCGTATATCCAATCAATTGAGTCGCATAGGGATTGATATAAACATTTTTCTCTTCCTGATAGACAATAATTGCGGCCGGAGAAGTCTCCGCCAACACCCGGAACTTCTCTTCACTCTCCCGCAGCGCCTCATCCGCCCGTTTGCGCTCGCTGATGTCCGTCGCGAAGGAGCAATTGTATTCCTTGCCGTCAAAGACCACATAGTTGGCGCGGATATCAACCGGGTAGACCCGGCCGTCCTTGGCCCGATGCAGTGTTTCGAACGTGGCGTGTCCGTTTTCCTGAAGGTCCCGCCAATGTTCCGCAAACTTCTCAGGCTGGTAGATCGGATCGATATCCGGAATCGACATCCCGAGAAGTTCCTCGCGTGTGTATCCGAGGGTGCGACAGGCGGCATCGTTGACATAGAAGAGGCGCCCGTCTCTTGTCATCCAGAAGGCCTGATCAATTGATTTGTCGATGGCATACTGCGTGAAACGCAGTTCCTCTTCTCTCCTGCGCAGTTCCGCGGTCCTATTCCTTACTTCCCTCCGCAGTATCCACGACCAGATGGAGCTTGCAGCCAGGAGTCCGGTAATTAGCCCCAGCGCCCAGACAAAGTACCTGACGGTCCGCCACAATCTACTCTGTTCATAAACCCCGAACCATTTATCGTAAATCTTCTGATATTTGCCGTTGACCTTGAGAATGTTCAGCCCCTCGTCCAGCCGGTACTTGAGAGAGCTGTTACCCTTCTTCACCGCGAAGCAGTAGCGAAACTGGGGAAGGTTGGCGCTTGTGACCCTGACATTGGAGATTCCGAGTACCTTCAGGAGATATTCCCCCTGAAACCTGGACGGCATGAGGGCGCAGTCGTGCCTTCCAGATGCCAGCAGTCGCAAGACGTCCGCAGGGTCCTTTACCTCGATTATGCGAGAGGCGATCCCATTCTTTCGCAGGTAATCGTCTATCACGTCCCCTTTCTGGACAATGACCTCTTTCCCCTTGATATCTTCCATGGAGCGGATATGAGAATCTCCGCGCAGAAACAGACCGGCGGTGACCATGGTGTGGGGCAGGGAGAAATCGACCGCCTTGCTCCGCTCCTCTGAATAGTACATACCCGCCAGGGCGTCGATCTTCCCCTGTTCCAGTTCCCGTCTTACTTTGCTCCACGGGCCGAGGCGGAATTCGACATCCGCGCCGACGGCGTCCGCCACCGCCCGCATCAGATCGATGTTGAAGCCGGTCGGCTTCCCGTCCTCCATGAATTCGTAGGGTGGATTTTCATGGTCCCCGCCGACGACAATCCTCAGCCTCTCCGCCGCCAGGGCTGCGGTAAATGTCAGCAGGACAAGCAATAACGGCCAGACGCTGAAAGCTGCAAGAGACCTTCTCATATTCCACCTTGCCCTTCGTGAACCCAAACTTAATTATCTGATGACCGAAAATTCCGAAGATTTCAGCACAGTCAGAACTATGTAGCGGTAAGGTTTAGAGGATTCGGGACGTTTCATAATATCGCAGGAATGCATGTTTTTTGGAGTGTAATATAACGGATAATGAATACCATAGTAAATATTTCTTTTTCACCAAGGTATCAATCATATTCGAACTATTTTCTCCCGCCCTCAACGGGAGGAGGCTGGAGGGTGGGTGAAGCTGTAGCCTTTCGATATCAGGATTTGCCGAGCTCTATGCTGAACTGTGCGCCGTCGTTTATGTTGCTGACAGTCAATTTTCCGCCCATATTTTTTTCGATTATGTTTTTTGACATGTAGAGGCCGATTCCGGTACCGCCACTCGACTCCTTGGTGGTAAAATAAAGATCAAAGATATGTTCGATATTTGTATCGGGGACCCCGCCGGCATTGTCCGCTATGGTAACGACCGCGTATTCTCCATCCGCAAACGCCTTAATGTTTATGCGTGGGTCTTTAATTCTTCTCTCTATCAAGGCATCCTTTGCATTGCCCAGAAGGTTGAGGAGCACCTGGGCGTACTCTTTTGGATAACCGAACGCCGATAATTCGGGATCGGCATCAACATTAACCTCTATTCCATGACGCCACAATACCGGCGTAACAAAAGAGAGCGCCTTGTCGATGGAGTCCTTTACGAGGAAGACCGATTTCTCTTTGTCCGGCCTGTAGAAATTCCTGAAGACGTCGATTGTTTGCGCCATATGTCGCACCATATCCATTACGCTGTCGACGGTTTCCACAATATACTCACTGGTCACCTGTTCATAGGCACAGGTTGACCCCAGAGCCTGAATAATGACGGCAATGCTGTTGAGCGGCTGTTTCCACTGATGGGCGATATGGTCGAACAGTTCACCCAAAGCCGCCTGGCGGTTCTGCTGGATCAGGATGATGTCCTTTTCCCGGTTCTTTGCCACTTCTTGCTGGACTCTCTCTTCCAGGGTCCTGTTCAGATCCCGCAGCTGCATTTTCTGAAGTATGAGCTGTTCCTCGGCCTTTCTCCGCTCGGTGACATCGATTATTACCCCCTCGTAATAGGTAATCTCCCCCTCTTCGTTCCGCTCGCAAACGGTCTCGTCGACTATCCAGCGGATATCCCCTTCCTTTGTTACAATCCGGTATTCCAGAAACCACTTCCCTTTGCCCGTCGCGGAGTAATCTTCCGTTTCAGCGATCAGCTTAACCAGGTCACGGGGGTAGACGATCGAAGAGTAGGTTAGCTCGCCGGAGAGGAACTCTTCAGGGGTATATCCGAACTGCACCACATTCTTCGACACCAGTTCGACAGGCCAGCCCGGGGCCGCCTTGCAGCGGAAAAGCACCACCGGGCTGTTTTCCACGACCATGTTGGCTTTACGCAGTTCCTCCTCGGCCAGCTTCCGGTCGGTTATGTCCAGCATCATGGATTGCTTCGACATAGTGCCGTCCGAATGGGGAATCGGAACGTTTACTACGTAATACCAGTGGTTGTCCTTGGGGCTGAACATCTCCCAGTGGAGCGTCTCACCCGCGAAGACCCGGTCATTGACGCACCAGGGGCATACGGAGTCCCTGTCGTGCATCATCCTGTAGCAGAATTGGCCTGTTGCGTCGTACCCCGTCCGTTCGATCAGCTTCCTGTTCATGAACTCGACGCGATAATCCTGCGAACATATATAGATAAGACCCTCAAAGTTATCCACTATCGCCTGGTATTTCGCCCTGTTCTCGCGGAGTTCCTCCTCCGCCCGCTTACGCTCGGTGATATCCTGGTTGGCGCCTCTTATTTTGACAAAACGACCCTCCTGGTCAAAAATAGCCTCGCCACGGACGACTATGAAGCGCTCCTCCCCATCGGCGCGGATGATTCTGTGCTCAAGTTGAAAGTGCGAGTTTACCCGTACCTCCTCGATTCCTTTGGCGACGACAGCGGATTCCTCAGGGGGTACGAACTTCCGGGCATAGACCTCCGCCGACATCAGCGGCCCCCCTTCCCGCTCGGCAGTCGTGCCGTATAGCGCGTAGAATTGATCATCGAAGGTAAACAGGCCGGTTCCAACATCATATTCCCATGCACCCAGTTTAGCGAGGTCCATGGCTAATTTGAGCCGAGCCTCGCTCTCCCGCAGCGTTGCCGTCAACCGGTCGCGCTCGGCCAACAACCGCGCCAACTTGATATTTCCGTAGCTGAGCTTGGAGAACATGTCGATGAGCCGCAGGAAAAAGGCCTTCCCCTTGTCCACGCACTCCTCGCTGAGGCGCGGGACCGTTTCCAGGGCGGCGATGTACTCCTCTTCGGGGAAGCCGTACTGTCTTGCCTGCGCGCGGAAGAGGTCGTAATCGAGCTCCTCGTTCTCGAAGAAGAACTGCCCCATGAAGAGATTCCCCATATGTCTTCCGCCGACAAAGATCGGGGTCACGATGTGCCATATATTATTTTTGCATCTGTAAGTCCTGAACTCTCCCGGAGGAATCCCCTCAGTCATCAACGTATCGCTCTCGAGGCATTTTTTCAGGGTTTCAGGGTGGCCACGGTGGTATTTCAAGCAGATCTCCTGCCATCCCACGTCCACCAGCACCCGCCCCTTGAGGTCGATTATGCTCATCTTGATGCCGGTATTGCGGTAGAGGTCATCCATGAGCGCCTGGATCTGCGGCGCGTCAATAATGTCGGCGAGATCCAGCTCACCGATATCCCCCTCGGGATCAAGGATGCTCTCCAGCTTGCGCCTTACCCTCGATTCGCTCTCCCGCAACTTCTCCTCCGCCTCCCTGCGCTCGGTTATGTCCTTGAAAAATGAGATGCCGTACGTCTTGTCCTGGAAAACCAGATTATTGACAGTGACCTCGACAGGGAATGTCGTTCCGTCCTTGCGTCGATGGATCGTTTTGAATGCCATGGAAACGGATTGATCCACTCTCCTCTTCAAATCAACAAATTTCTCCCAGGTGAGGGAGGGATCGATATCAAGGAGGCTCATCGTGCGCAATTCATCGGAAGAGTAGCCGAGGCTCCGGCATGCGGAATCGTTGACACGGATGATCTTTCCGTCATCCAGGGAGATCTGGAAGATGCCGATTGCGGCATTGTCGATGCAGAAATGGGACAGGAGCAGCTCTTCTTCAATCCTCTTGCGCTTGGTGATGTCCTTGACAAACGAGATGCCGTATCTCTTTCCCTGGAAATCGAGGTTGTTGGCGGTGATCTCGACGGGGAACGTGGCGCCGTCCCTGCGCCTGTGGGTCGTATGGTGGGTCACGGAGCCCTTTTCGTCCAGTACCTCTTTCAGTTCCAGCATTCTTTCAGGGGTTATTTCCGGGTCTATATCGAAAACGGTGAGGCTGCACAGTTCCTCCCTGGTATAGCCGAGACTCTTGCAGGCGTACTCGTTGACGCTGAAGATGGCGCCGGTCTCATCGCTCTGATAAATACCTATTCCCGCCTTGTCGATGCAGAACTGGGACAGGCGCAGCGCCTCCTCCGCCCGCTTGCGCTCGGTGATCTCCCAGGCGAGGTCGGCGAGAAAGGAGACCGCCTCGATATCTTCAGAGGTATAGTCATGGGGTTTGTTCCCCACCCCGATGATCGCGACTATATGATCGCCGCGAAAGACCGGCAGGACCAGTTCCCGCACGACATCAGCGAGGTCCGGCGGCAACCCCTTTCGGTGGGGAAGGGAGGCGTAGTCGTTGTGGATGACCGGCCGTCTTTCACGTATGCAGTCGACCCAGACGCCGGCCGCCGAGACGTCGTAATGGAGCCCTTTCCCTTCCAACTCCCTCTTCGTCCTGGTGGACCAGTTCTGGAGCGACAGGGTTTCCTGGTCGGCTTCCAGGAAATGGAAGAAGCCGATGGAACTCCCGGTCAGCGCCTCCGCCTCGTCGATGCTGGCCTCCAGCAGCTCGTCCAGGGAGTGGGTCGCGGCAAACTCCAGGAGGCGGAGCCGCGCCGTGATGACCCTTTCGGTGCGGTTGCGCACACTGATCTCCTCCTCCAGCAACTCCTTGGCGCGGCGGAGCTCAGCCGTCCGCTCCTCGACCCGTTTCTCCAGCTCGTCGTATGCGCGCCGCAGAGCTTCTTCCACCCGCATGCGGTCGGTAATGTCGAACATCGTTACGATGCCGGCCGGCTTACCCTTATAATCGATACGGCCGGCAGAGAGAAGGAGCCATTTCTCCTCGCCCTCTTTTGTTTTGAACTTGATTTCATACCGGGAAGAGACGGTCTCACCGCGCTGCCGGGCCAGGCCGCGCTCTCTCACCGATTCCCTGTATTCCTCGTGTATCCACTCCCAGAACCTCATTTCCATGATTTCCCGTTCCGTGTAACCGGTCAGGCGCGTCATGGCGGCATTGCAATAGATGATATATTCTCCCTGGTAGACGCAGACGGCGGCCGGGGATGTCTCGGCCAGCACCCGGAAGTTCTCCTCGCTCTCCCGCAGCTCCGCGGTCTTTTTTCTAACCTCCCTGCGAAGAAACCACGACCAGATGGAACTTGCCGCCAGGAGTCCGGCAATTAGCCCCAGCGCCCAGACAAAGTACCTGACGGTCCGCCACAATCTACTCAGTTCATAAACCCCGAACCATTTATCGTAAATCTTCTGATATTTGCCGTTGACCTTGAGAATGTTAAGCCCCTCGTCCAGCCGGTACTTGAGAGAGCTGTTACCCTTCTTCACCGCGAAGCAGTAGCGGAACTGGGGAAGGTTGGCGCTTGTGACCCTGACATTGGAGATTCCGAGTACCTTCAGGAGATATTCCCCCTGAAACCTGGACGGCATGAGGGCGCAGTCGTGCCTTCCTGATGCCAGCAGTCGCAAGACGTCCGCAGGGTCCTTTACCTCGATTATGCGAGAGGTAATGCCTTTCTCCCGTAGATAATCGTCTATTACGTCCCCCTTCTGGACGATGATCTCTTTACCCTTCATGTCGTCAATGGAGCGTATCAGCGAGTCCTTACGTACAAACAGACCCGCCGAGACCATGGTGTGCGGCACGGAGAAATCAATCAGCTTGCTGCGCTCTTCGGAATAGTACATACCGGCCAGAGCATCAATCTTCCCCTTTTCAAGTTCGCTCCTTACCTTTGCCCACGGCCCGAGACGGAACTCTACCGTCACCCCTTCGGCCTCCGCAACCGCCCGCATCAGATCCACATTGAAGCCGGTGGGCTTGCCGTCCTTTAGGAACTCGTAGGGGGGGTTGTCATGGTCGCCGCCGACGATAATCTTCGGCCTCTCCGCCGCCGGGGCTGCGGTAAATGTCAGCAGGATAAGCAGTAATGGCCAGACGCTGAAAGTAGTAAAAGACCTTAGCATATTCCACCTTACCCTTCGTGAAGCCTGCCTGCCTAGAACCAAGAATTTACCAAACCTATATTTTTCTTAAATATTTTTTATGTAAATCAGGGAAGAACTATCCGCTAAAGGATGTCGCCATGTGCGCAGCGCTAATGATGATAGGCACGGCGACATCCACCAGTCCGTTCTTGCACCGGTAATCCAGGTATCCGCCATTGTATTCGGACAGATGCATCTTGATGTATGCATCACTTTCACGGCAATTCAGTTTGGCCAGGGGATGGACGAGATGATAACGGGTACATATATCATGGTAGCCCACGGCAACGAGGATGTTTTCATCGGTATCAAGAATACCCGCACCTATTCCCGTAATCTTGTGGTGGGCTTCCAGCAGTTCACGTATCTGCTCGATATCAACGAGGTGGGCAAAAGTAAGGTCGGTCAATTCATCCCTCACATGATGCCGGTCAGAATTCAACCATGGGACATCATTGTATGCGAAGTAATTTGACGTTATCTACTGGTTAAAAATAACTTTTCTTGCATACAATGGCAAGATATTCTTGATTTGGTTTTCTTCAGTGTCTATTTCCATCAGTTTGTTGATCCATTCACATACGGGGATAAGGAGCGACTTGCCGCAGATTCATTCATGAATCCGAAAGGCGCCTGGAGTTG
This sequence comes from Geobacteraceae bacterium, assembly GCA_041484725.1. GTDB lineage: Bacteria > Desulfobacterota > Desulfuromonadia > Geobacterales > Geobacteraceae > JBGQDJ01. The sequence continues at coordinate 7,474 of JBGPID010000049.1, forward strand.
CGTTTTTGTTTAATATGCCTATAATTAAGCAAATGGTCCGTAAACGGATCAAGATACTTGATTCGAGCGTACCGGAATGTAATTAACGGGAGGGATCAGATGAAAACAAAATGCCTTATCCTCTGCGCAGGCTTCTTTATCACAACCGCGGCTATCTGTTCCGCCGCCGAAATGCCGCTGCAACAGCCCCATGTCATGGCAAGCACCCAGGCCGACCAGACCGGGGTGGCGCTGACCGTCTACAACGTCAACCTCGCGCTGGTGAAAGACCGGCGCAGCATAAACCTGGCCAGGGGGCAAGGGGAACTCCGATTCATGGATGTGGCCGCCCAGATCATTCCCGAAAGCGTCCAGATCAGCTCCATGGCCGATCCGGGGAGTCTCCGGGTGCTGGAACAGAATTACGAGTACGACCTTCTCAATCCGCAGAAGCTGATGGACAAGTATGTGGGGAAAGAAGTAAAGCTCTACCAGAAAAACCCGCACACCGAGCGGGAGGAGGTGGTCATTGCCACCCTTCTTGCCAACAACAACGGTCCCATCTACCGGATCGGCAATGAGGTCACCTTCAACCATCCCGGCCGGGTCATTCTCCCCGGCCTGCCGGAGAGCCTGATCGCCCAGCCGACCCTGGTCTGGCTCCTGGAAAACAGCCTGACCAGGCCCCAGACCGTGGAAGCGTCGTACCTCACCAACGGCGTCACCTGGCGGGCCGACTATGTGCTGACCCTCAACGAAAACGACAGCAAGGCGAACCTGGCCGGCTGGGTCACCATCGACAACAAGAGCGGGGCCGCCTACCGGGACGCTACACTGAAGCTGGTGGCGGGGGACGTGCACCGGGTCCAGGAGGAGCAGTCCAGGTTGATGATGGCGCGCAAGTCGATGCTGGCAGAGGCCGCACCCGCTCCCCAGTTCAAGGAAGAGGGGTTCTTCGAGTATCACATCTACACCCTGCAGCGCCCCTCCACCATAAGAGAGAACCAGACCAAGCAGATCAGCCTCATCACCGCCGAAAGCGTCCCGGTCAAAAAGGAACTTCTCTTCCGCGGTGACAATTACTACTATTTCGGCCAGTATGGCGAGGTGACGGGTAACCGGAAGGTCGGCGTTTTTGTCGAGATCGCCAACCGCAAGGATGAACGCCTGGGCATACCTCTCCCCAAAGGGACGGTGCGGGTTTATAAGAGGGACAGCGACGCCGGCATGCAGTTCATTGGCGAAGACGCCATCGACCATACGCCGAAGGACGAGAAGATGCGGATCAAGGTGGGGGACGCCTTTGACGTGGTGGGGACCCGGAAACAGACCGACTGGAAGAAGGCCGCCTCCGATACCTATGAGGCGGCCTTCGAGATAACCATCAGAAACCACAAAACGGAGGATGTGGTTGTGCGGGTGATAGAACCGATTCCCGGCGACTGGCAGATGCTGAGCTCATCCCACGACTATAAAAAAGGGGATGCCCACAGCGCAGAGTTCAACATTCCGGTGAAAAAAGACGGGGAAACGAAACTCGCCTACCGGGTACGGATGCGCTACTGACTTAACTTTTCATGACTGGCTGACATGTTGCGGCTTCACCAGGAAGAGGAGCAAAACCGCTGCCAGGCAAGCCAGAAACGCACCGAAGCCGAAAGCGGCAAGCGAACTGAGCCGCTGCCAGATGACCCCAAAGATTAGGCTTGCCGGCAGCGCGCCGATGCCTGTCGCGCAGTTATACCAGCCGAACGCCGCCCCCCGCTCGGAGGGATCGGCAATATCGGCCAAGAGGGCCTTTTCCACCCCCTCGGTAAGGCCGTAGAAGAGCCCGTAGAAGGCGAAGAGGAGCCAGATATGCAGCTCGGTGGTGGCAAAGGCGAAACCCAGATAAGCCAGGGCATAAACACCCCAGCCGGAGATGATCAGCCAGCGCCGGCCGATCCGGTCGGAGAGGGCGCCGAACGGCATGGTGGAAACCATCTTCACCAGGTTGAAGAAGGTCCACAGGAGGGGGATGCGGGCCTGGGTGACCCCCAGTTGACCCGCCCTGAGGAGGAGAAATACATCAGATGAATTGCCGAGCGTGAAAAGAAGCAGGATCAGCAGGTAGGTCCGCAGCCGCCCGCCGGGGATTATCCTCAGGAAATTGGCATTCCCTTTCTTCACTGCGGCAGGTCCCACCTCCCGGACCTTCAGGACAATCAGCAGGACGGCGATCCCGCCAGGTATGGCGGCCAGCCAGAAAACGGCGCGCAGGTCACTGACGAACCAGGTCAGGAGCAGGGTAGCGATAAGGGGACCGATCAGGGCTCCGGCATTGTCCAGGGAGCGATGGAAACCGTACGCCTTACCCCTGAATTCCGGGTCGATGGAGTCTGCTATCAGTGCATCGCGGGGAGATGTCCTGATCCCCTTCCCCACCCGGTCGCCAAAGCGGATGAAGAGGACTGCCAGGGGCGAAGTGGCCAGGGCAATCAGCGGCCGGGCCAATGCCGATATCCCGTAGCCCCAAAGCACGAGGTTTTTCCTGCGCCTCACCCGGTCCGACATGACCCCGGAAACGAGCTTCAGGATCGAGGCGGTCGACTCCGCAACCCCTTCGATCAAGCCGAGAAACGCCGGTCCCCCGCCAAGCACCGTGGTCAGGAAGAGGGGGAGGAGCGGATAGATCATCTCGCTGGAAATGTCGGTAAAGAGACTGACCAGGCCGAGAATCAGCACATTGCCGGTAATACCCTTGAACGGGTTTTTCATGATAAGCTCAAAATACGTATAAACTGATGGAATGCGATTTTTTCGCAAGATCAAGGCTGTCAAGGGATTGCGCGGAGGCGATCTTCGTCAATCCGCCGCAAACTTTCGCGAAAGCGAAAGTTGACAGCTTCAGGCTGCCCGCAGGGCGAGGCCGAAGGTCGAGTCACAAGCGGTCCCGCAGACTTACGCAGATATTGCGGAAAAGGCGCATTCCTTAAGGATTGTATTTCCCCGACGCCGGGACCGCCCTCTTAAACGCCCACGCCTCTATCTTCTTGATCTGTTCCGCCATGGTCACCGACATAGGAACTGTCCGGCTGATGGCGGCCATGATGTCCTGCTGGATCATGGGACGCTTCTCGGAGAGCGCCTCGAAGAGGGCAGTGGCCACCGACTGTTCTATCTCGGCCCCTGAAAACCCTCTGGTCGATCCGGCAAGGAGGGTGATGTCAAGGCCCCCACAATCCACCTGCTGCCTGGAAAGGTGAATCCGGAAAATCTCCTCCCGCGCCTTGGGATCGGGGAGCGCAACATAGAATATCTCGTCGAAACGCCCCTTGCGCAGCACCTCGGCAGGGAGCATCTCGATGGCGTTGGCGGTAGCGGCAACGAAGACCGGCGCGCGTTTTTCCTGCATCCACGTAAGAAATGAGCCGAGAACCCGCGAGGCCGATCCCCCTTCCGCCTTGAACCCCTGCGAAGAGATCCCGGACTCTATCTCGTCGATCCAGAGGACACAAGGCGCAATCGCCTCCGCCGTCTTGAACGCCTTGCGCAGGCTAGATTCCGGGCTCCCGTAAGTACCTTCGTAGACCGCCGCCATATCGAGGCGGATCAGGGGGAGGTGCCATTTAACGGCAATACCCTTGACGAAGAGGGACTTGCCGCAGCCGGCGACCCCCATCATCAGGACCCCCTTCGGCAAGTTGAGCCCCGATGCGATGTTTTCCAGTCCGAAGGCCCTTTCCCGCCGCTCCATCCAGTGCTTGAGGTTTTCCATCCCCCCTATCTGTTCGGGACCGGATTCATTAAGCACAAACTCCATGATGCCGCTCCGCTTGATGATCTGTCTCTTGGTCTCGAACAGCGCGCCGACGACCTCATCGCAACCTGCCGTCTCGGATATCCGCAGTGTCCTCACTCCCCGCTCTATATCAACGATATCCAGCCCCTGGCCAGCAAGCACCAGCCTGTCAATCAACTCCGGATCCTTATCGCACAGGGTTTTCAGATTCGGCTCACGCTCCCGCAACTGCTCCAGAAAGGCCCTGATCTCACCGAAGCTGGGAAGACCCTGGTAAACCGTAACCAGATCTTCCCTCAGCGCATTGGGTGCCCCCTCCTCCTGTCCCGTGATTATCAGGACCTTTGCCCTGGTTGTCCCGGCAAAATCCTTGAGCTTTCTCAGGATGAAGGGGTTCTCGTTCCAAAAGAAAGTGATGTCTCTGAAGATAAAAACAAGAGGGCCCGGCTCGGCAATGGCGAAGTCAAGGGCACGCAGGGGATCGGTGCTGTCGGGAACGGCAACACCGTCGCGGGTCAGGCCCTGGGTGCAGCTCCAGAGATAGGGAGTCCCCACCCCCCTGATGCGTGCTGCCGCCTGGGCAGCAATCCCCTCGGTGCGCCTCTCGTTGTCTGTCACCACATAGATGAGGTTGGCGCCGGTGCTGATCATCCTCACCAGGCCGGTTATATCGAGATTTTCCATCATACCTCCCTTTTGAGCCGCAACGCCTCCGCATATACCGCGCTGCGCGATTGTCCGGTCTCCAGCGCCACCCTTTGCACCGCGTCTTTCAGTGAGACCTCCCCGGAAGCGGTATATGCCCGCAGCAGATCAACAACCAGGGAGGGCGCCGGCTCATCGGCAGAAGGAGCCGGGGCCACCAGAAGCACCACTTCCCCCTTGATCTGCCGCCCCTTCAGCCGCTCTATCAGATCAGTGACGTGTCCCCTGATAAACTCTTCGTAGAGCTTGGTCAATTCCCGGGCAATGACCACCTCCCGGTCGCCCATGACCTCCAGCAGGTCCGAAAGCGCCGCTGCCAGGCGGGTGGGGGCCTCATAAAAGACCAGGACCCGCTCTTCCCCTTTGACCGACTTCAGTTTTTCACGCCTTTTCCCCTGCCGGTTCGGCAGGAACCCCTCATAAGCGAACCGGTCTGTTGGCAGACCGGCAGCCGAAAGGGCGGCAATCACGGCGGAAGGCCCCGGTATCGGCACCACCTGGATACCGGCAGTTCCGGCGTCCCGCACCAGCTGGTAGCCGGGGTCGGATATGCAGGGAGTTCCGGCGTCGGTGATG
>JBGPID010000050.1:0-12472 GCA_041484725.1 Geobacteraceae bacterium
CAGACCCTCCGCGAGCTCAATCCGGAACTGCGCAGATGGTCCACTCCCCCCGATTACCCAGATTACAAGCTGAAGATTCCCCTGGGCACAAAGGGGTTGTTCGAGACCGAGTATGCCAAGATTCCGGAAGAGAAGCGGTCCGCGGAGAAGGTCCTCTATTCCCGTTACAAGGCCGGAAAACGGGATACCCTGGCATCCGTTGCCGGCCGTTTCGGCGCCACCCCGCAGGCGCTAGCCGAATTGAACCATCTGAAAAAGGGGACGCGGCTGCGGGGCAAGACCCTGATCGTCCCGGTGCTGACGGCTTCCCGGGAGGTCCGGCAGGACGTGAAACCGCTACGCTCCGAGGCCCGGAACGAGGCCAGCAGGGAGTTCAAGAAATACTATGTCGTGAAAAAAGGGGACACTCTCTTTGATCTGGCCAGGCGGTTCAATGTGTCGGCCAAGCTCCTGGCGGCGTGGAACAACCTGAAAGAGAGGGTGGCGCTCCGCCCCGGCAAACGGATCATTGTCGCCAGATACGTGGAGAAAAAGGGAGAAATGACCCCGGTGGCGGGTGACAGCTGAAAAACAGGTTGCAAGGATGAAGGATGCACAATATCACAAACATCTATTCAGCTTGACAACCTGTATAGTTACGAAAGGACAGCGATTCGATGTATAACATATTGATCTCCCTGGGCGCGGCAATAGCCGACTTCCTGCTGTTTTATTTTTTTGCGCCCTCCTGGTGGCCCTGGTGGGGCTCCCTCCTTATGGCCCTCGTTGTATTCGTGGGCATTTTCTACACGATCTCCCGCCTGGTCATGAAAAAAGTTATGGCGGTCATGGATACCGTCACCAAGGACCTTCAGGGGCAGCGGGTGGAAAAGGCAATTCGTGAGTTGCAGAGCGCCTTCAAGTACAGCAGATGGCAGATATATGTTTCAGGTCAGCTCAATTCCCAGATCGGCATGATCCACTATATGAAGAGGGATTTTGCTGCTGCCTTCCCCTATCTGGAAAAGTCGTTTTTCAAGAACTGGGTGGCCATGGGGATGCTCGCCATCAGCTATATGAAACGCAACAAAAACAACAAGATGACAGAGACCTTCGAAAAGGCGCTCCAGGGGTCACCCAAGGAAGCGCTTCTCTGGAACCTCTATGCTTACTGTCTGGTCGATATAGGTGATACGGCCAAGGCGAAGGAAGTCCTGGAGAAGGGGTTGAAGAAGATTCCCGGCGAAGAGCGGATCAAACTCAACCTCGAGGCGCTGCAGGAAGGGAAAAAGATGAAGATGAAGAGCTTCGGCGATATGTGGCTGCAGTTCCATTTGGAGCGCCCCGGCGTGGTGATGAAGAAGCAGCAGGCGGCGGTCATGGGGGGGATGAAAAGGCGCGTAATCAGGTAGTGAAACTGATCGGCTTTCAGGAAAGGGGACCTTCTGGTCTCCTTTTTTTTTGTTCTGGTTTTTGTTTATTGATTTTGAAGAAACCCTTTGTTACTATTTATCCATGAAAAATTCGGCCGCCCCGCAGGGTCGCTGAGAACGCGGTGTAAAACAAAGGAGTGACCGCGTGCATACCGTAGAATGACGCATTGTCCAAACTCCCAAAGGAGAAGGAGTGTGAAAATGTTGAGAAAAATGCAACTGATGGCCGTGCTGCTCGGTTTGTCCTGGGCAATCGGCGGATGTGTCTCCATGGGAAAGTACGATCTTAAGGAAAAGGAGGCATGCGAGATCTCCAAAACCTATCAGGAGATGCGGCAGAAATACGCCGATCTCACCAGGGAGAATACCGACCTGAAAGCCCAGATTGAAAAACTCAACGGCAATGTCGCGGGGTTGACGAAAGAGAGGGACAATCTGACAGCGGATAACAGGAAACTGGAGGATTTGCTAAAAGCCAAGACGGACGAATTAACTAGGAATATCACGGAACTGCGGCAGAAGTCCGCCGATCTGGAAAACGAGAATGCCATGTTCAAGGGAGACCTCGCCAACCTGCAAAAGGCCAGGGTCGAAGAAGTGCAGAAGACCAGTAAGACCTATGAGGAAATGCTCGAGAAGATGAAGAACGAAATATCACAAGGTCAGGTGACCATCTCGGAACTGAAGGGGAAACTGACGGTCAACATGGTGGATGCCATCCTCTTCGACTCCGGCAAGGCCGAGGTGAAGCCGGCGGGGCTGGCGGTACTGCAGAAGGTGATCGATATCCTCAAGACCGTCAAGGATAAGGCGATCCGCATTGAGGGGCATACCGACAATGTCCAGATCAGCGGCGCGCTGACCAGGAAGTATCCGACCAACTGGGAGCTGTCGGCAGCCCGGGCCGTCAATGTCACCCGTTATCTCCAGCAGCAGGGGATCGATCCGGGCGTACTCTCTGCAGTAGCTTACGGCGAGTTCCATCCGGTGGCCGGCCACGACACGGAAGAGGGGAAAGCGCGGAACCGGCGGATCGAGATCATCCTGGTCCCCAAGGAAGCGCCGTAAACGATCGTTCCATGAAAAAACAGAAAAAAAAAGACAATACCCCGGCGGCATTTGCCGCCAAACCGTTCAACTCCCTGAAAGGCTTCCATGCCGGGACCAAAGATCCCGATGGGATAGCCGCGCCTCCCGCGCCTCCTCCTCCCAGGCCGCCTGAAGCGGACGATGCGGCAATCTTCATGCGGGCGGTGGCCGATGTCAAACGTTTGCACCCTGCGCATAACCTCGTAAAAGAGAAGAAAAAAACCGCGCCGGCAGTGCGGGGTATTGACGCGGAGGAGCGGCGCGTTTTTTTCCGGGAGATAGAGAAACTGGAACTGGACGTGAAGTTCCGTGACGAGCTCCCCGAAGATGTGACGCCGCTTCGCGCTGCCGGATCCAACCGGCTGCGCGAATTGAAACGGGGGGCGATCCACATAAGTTTAGAGCTCGACCTCCACGGGCTGACCAGAGACGAGGCGCTGGCAAGCCTAGACCGGTTTATTGGCGGGGCGTACAACCGCAGTCAGAAGGCGGTCCTGGTCATCACCGGCAAGGGGAACAATTCCCCGGAGGAGCCGGTTTTGCAGGGGGCCGTGGCCGGCTGGCTGCGTGACCGGGGAAAGGGGATGGTCGCCGAGTTTACCCCGGCCCCGCGCCAATTGGGTGGCAGTGGCGCCTTTGTGGTGTTTCTCAAGGATAAGGAGAAAAGCGGGGACCGGGGACCGGAAAGCGGAGGGTAAAGGCCATGAACAGACGGCTTTTTCTCAAATATTTGGGATTGTCATCTATCTTTCATCACTGGCTGCTGCGCGACCTTGCGGCCGCGGAAATACCGGTGGTGGCCGATGCCGGGGGGGTGGACCCGGCCCGGACTACCGTAAACGCCCTCTCCCTCCTAGGCGGAATCGGTCGCTTTGTCAAGCCGGGCAACACGGTGGTGGTAAAGCCGAACATCGGCTGGGACCGGAGCGCCGAACAGGGGGCGAACACCAATCCGCTGGTGGTGCGGGCGGTGGTGGAGGAATGCCTCAGGGCAGGAGCGAAGAAGGTCAAGGTCTTCGACCGGACCTGCAACGACGAGCGCCGCTGCTATGTCAACAGCGGCATCGAACCGGCCCTCAAGGGGATGAAGAACGTTGAGGTGAAACACCTCGAGGAGGAGCGGTACAAAAAGGTTGCCCTGAACGGCAAGGTCCTCAGGGAGTGGGAAATCTACGGCGAGGCCTTGTCCGCCGACGTTTACATAAACGTCCCGGTGGCCAAGCATCATGGACTGACCAGGCTCACTCTCGGCCTCAAAAATGTCATGGGGATAATGGGAGGGAACCGCGGCGCCATCCACAAATACATCGATACGGCCCTGGCCGACGTCAATGCCGTTTTCAGGCCGCACCTGACGATCATCGACGCGACCCGGATACTCACCGCCCACGGCCCGCAAGGGGGCGACCTGAAGGACGTGCGGCGGCTCAACAGGGTGATCGCTTCCACCGATATCGTTGCCGCCGACGCCTATGCTACCACCCTGTTCGGCATGAAGCCGGAGGAAATTGCCGTCACTGTGGCCGCCTACAGGCGGGGGCTGGGGGAGATGGATCTGCGCAAGGTGAGGATCGTCAGGGCTTGACGACAGGCAATGGTATTGATTGAATGAAAAAGATCACCTCCGCCCGTATCTCCCAGCTCCTCTTCCTCGCCATTTTTCTGATTCTGTTTCTCATGACCGAGTACCGTGGGAGCGACCGGATCGGTGTTGCGGTCAATGCCTTTTTCCGTGCCGACCCGCTGGCCGCATTGAGCACTCTTCTGGCAGTGAAGGAGTGGAACCCGCTTCTTCTTCCCGGTTTTCTGCTCCTCCTCTTCTCTGCAATCCTCGGCCGTTTTTTCTGCGGCTGGATATGCCCGCTCGGAACCGTTCTCGATCTTGTCTCCGGCAGGATAACCAAAACCGCCCCCATCCGCTGGCTCAAGGGGAACGCAAAATACTGGCTTCTCCTGCCGCTACTCACGGCGTCTCTTCTTAACATAAACCTGGCCGGACTCCTCGACCCCATTGCCATCCTGGTCAGGGCACTCACCTTCTTTATTCATCCCCTCCTGGGCGAAACCGCCCGCTCCGGCTGGGTGGGTCTCTATCGTCTTGTCGGCGACCGTCGCGATCTTCTCGATCCAGGCTATCGTCTCCTAAAAGATTACCTGCTCCCTTACCGGGAGACGCTCTATCCCTTTGCATTCCTCTCTGCGCTCATCTTCGTCGCCATAATCTGGCTGGAGCGCTACGAGAGCCGCAACTGGTGCCGAAACCTCTGTCCGCTGGGGACACTGCTCGGCCTTGTGGCCCGTTTTTCCCCTTTTGGCCGGGACCCTGTATCCCTCTGTCCCGATTGCCGCTCCTGCGTCGAATTATGCCCCACATCGTTTGACCGGGAGATCCTCCGCAAGGAGGAATGCATCCTCTGCATGGAATGCCTGCAACATTGCCCGAAGCATCGGGCAGGTTTTCGCCTGGTCGGTTTTAAACCGGCCAAGGGGTGTCCTGTCATGGAGCGGCGCGTCTTTATCGGCAGTCTGGCTGGAGGATTTCTCTTGGCCAGACTCTTCAGATTCCGCGATCCATCTGTTCAGGCCCGTCTCCTTAGGCCGCCGGGGGTTAGGGACGAGGCGGAGTTCCTGAAAAAGTGCGTGAGATGCGGCGAATGCATGAAGGTCTGCCTACGCAGCGCCCTCTATCCTGCCTTTTTCCAGGCTGGAATAGAGGGGCTCTACACCCCACTCCTGATCCCGCGTCTCGGTTACTGCGAATACAACTGTACCCTCTGCGGCCAGGTCTGTCCCACCGGCGCCATCCCGGAATTGCCGTTGCGGCAGAAGAAGCTGGAGGTGATCGGCAAGGCGGTCTTTGACAAGAACCAGTGCATTCCCTTTGCTAAGCGGATGGATTGCATCGTCTGCGAGGAGCACTGCCCGATCCCGCAGAAGGCGATCCGCTCCGAAACAGTGACCATGACCGACTTTGCCGGAGCGCAGGTGAAGGTGCGGCTTCCCTATGTGGTGGATGAACTGTGCAACGGCTGCGGCATCTGCGAGAATGTCTGTCCGCTGGAGGGGAAGTCTGGTGTCGAGGTCTTTGCTTTGAAGGACAGAACGCCGCTCGAGGCGATACCCCGGCAACAGCCAGCCGGTAACGAGAATCCCTACCGTTGAATCCGCAACAATCAGTAACGCCCGCAAAAATTCAAATAGCGCACCTTTATAAAGCCACGATCTGAAATCTCTTGAAGAATCTAAAATTTTGCTTATAATCGAGCGAAATCCCTTTACCGTGCGGCGTTTGTTTTTTTGATTGCAGCTGCTGAGGCTTTCATGGCGCATCCTTCTCTCGAATCTATCCGCAATATCGGCATCATCTCCCATATCGACGCCGGCAAGACCACGGTTTCGGAGCGGATTCTCTTTTACAGCGGTGAGACCCACAAAATGGGCGAAGTCCATGAGGGGGAGGCGGTCATGGACTGGATGCCCCAGGAGCAGGAGCGGGGGATCACCATCACCGCCACGGCCACCTGTTGCCGCTGGAAAGATATCTGGATCAACCTGATCGACACTCCCGGCCACATAGACTTCACCATTGAGGTGGAGCGGAGCATGCGGGTCCTGGATGGGGGGGTGGCCATCTTCAGCGCCGTCGAGGGGGTGCAGCCCCAGAGCGAATCGGTCTGGCGCCAGGCCGACCGCTACGGTGTGCCGCGCATCTGTTTTATCAACAAGATGGACCGTGTCGGCGCGGACCATGCGGATGTGCTGGGCCAGATGAGGCGGAAACTGCGCGCGACCCCCCTGCTTTTGCAGATCCCCATGGGGAGCGAAGGTGAGTTCCACGGGGTGATCGACCTTATTGCCGAGGAGGCCCTCACCTTTACCGATTCTGACCTCGGCAAAACGGAGGAACGCGGCCCCATTCCCCCTGAATTCAGGGAAGCGGCGGACAGCGCCAGGGAGACGCTGGTGGAGGCCGCAGCCGATTTCGACGACTCCATCCTCAGTGACTTTTTAGCCGGGGTAAAGGTGGAAGGGGAGCGTCTGCGCAGCGCCATCCGCACAGGGACCATGGCCTGCCGCATCTTTCCGGTCCTCCTCGGCGCAGCCCTGCGCAACAAGGGGATACAGCCACTCATGGACGCTGTTGCGGGATATCTCCCTTCCCCCCTGGATCTTCCCCCGGCAGCGGCACATAGTCCGGGTAGCGCGGAAATCGAACACCTTACGTGCGATCCGCGGGGGCCGCTCTGTGCCCTTGCCTTCAAGGTTCAGTCGGACGAGGGGCGCAAGCTCACCTTCATAAGGATATATTCCGGGACCCTCCAGGCAGGGACCATGGTCCTGAACAGCAGCCGGTCGTGCCAGGAGAGGGTCGCCCGCCTCTTCCGCATGCACGCCCACAAGCGGGAGCGGATCGACGAGGCTTTTGCCGGAGACATCGTAGCCGTGGCCGGCCTCAAGGATGCTTTGACCGGCGACACCCTCTGCGACCCGGCCCGCCCCCTTCTCCTGGCGGGGCTCAGCGTACCCGAGCCGGTGGTATCCCTGGCAGTGGAGCCCAGGGGCACGGAAGACCGGGAGAGGTTCCTGCCAGCTCTGGAAAAGCTCCAGTGGGAAGACCCGACCTTCAGGGTACATGAGGACCCGGATACCGGCCAGACGCTCCTGACCGGCATGGGTGAACTCCACTTGGAGGTCATCGTCGACCGCCTGGCGCGTGAATTCGGGGTCGGCGTCAAAACCGGCCGGCCCCAGGTGGTCTACCGGGAGACCATCAGCCGGAGCATCGAACGACGGGAAGTATTTCAGCGGGTTGCTGATGGGAAGTCGGAAATGGGTGAGGTGCTCCTGCGACTTTCCCCACTGCCGCGCGGTTCCGGGGTTAGGATACTTCTCCCTGCCGGGGTGGAGACCCTGCTTACCTCCGAATGCCGCGCGGTTCTGGATGAGAGCCTGACCCAGGCCTGTTCCGCCGGGTGCAAAACCGGTTATCCCCTTACTGACCTGGAAGTGCGGGTAGCGGAGGTTCCCTTTACGCCAGGGGTCACCACGCTGCTCGGGCTACGGGTGGCAGCCCAGCGGGGGGTAGTGATGACCGCACGGGAGGGCGGGGTGATCCTCCTGGAGCCGATCATGCTCCTGGAGATCATTGCCCCCGAGGAGTCGGCGGGAAAGGTGCTCGGCTCGCTGCTGCAGAAGCGGGGCAAGGTGGAGGGGGTGCAGAGCCAGGGTGATACCGAAACGGTCCGGGCGCTCGTCCCCCTGGCCGAGATGTTCGGCTACATGACCGAACTGCGCAGCGCCACCAAGGGGCGCGGCACTTATACCATGGAATTCGCCAGGTTCGAACCGGCCCCGCCGGAGGTCATGCTCCGCTTCGGTCTGGAGTGAGCGATAGGTTCGGGCGGCAAAATATGATAAAAATATGCGATTCTGTATTAACTGCTTGACTTGCAGATGGTTCACGGCTATTTTAAAGCGCACTAATTTTGCAGGATAAGCATTGGACCTTTTCTCGAAGGGACATGCTTTAAGCAGCGTCTATATAAAACCCCGTACAGAAATATTTATCACCGGTTCATGCCGTTTTAGGACATAAATGCGCGGAAGTTTCCTCATAAAATGCCTTGCTTTCGCTTCCGCGCTGCTGATCCTCGCTTCCCCCCTTGCTCCGGCCCTGGCCGCGTCCGATGAAGACCTGCAGACCCTCGGCATGTACTATGAGGCGAACGACCTTGTAGTTTCCGCTACCAGGAACCCGAAACCCCTCTCCCAGGCCGCCGAAAACATCACTATCATCACTGCCAAAGAGATCGAGATGATGGGCGCGCACACCTTGGTAGACGTCTTCGCCACGGTCCCCGGCATTCAGGTATCAGATCGGGGCGGTCCCGGCTTGTTTAATGATTTTTCCATACAAGGGGCTGACGTTAATCATATCCAGGTCATGCTGGACGGGGTCACCCTGAATTTTATCGGTAATCCTTTCGTTGATATCTCCGGAATTCCTCTCCAGATCATAGACCGGGTCGAAATCATAAAAGGTCCCGGTTCCTCATCCTGGGGCTCGGCCCTCGGAGCGGTTATCAACATCGTCACGAAATCCCCCCTGGAGGGAAGAAATGCAGGGGGGACCCTTTCTTTCTCCAGTGGCGAAAGGGGGACCAGGGACAGCAGGGGCGAGCTGTCGGGAACAACCGGCCCTCTTGGCTACTTTCTATATGCCGGAAACCTCAGATCCGATGGTATCCGTCCCAACAGCGGGGTCGACCAGAACGATATTTATGCCAAACTTCGCTGGGATCTACCGGAAAAAGGGAACCTCTTGTTCACCATCGCCTATGACCGCGGAATTGCCGGGGTGGGTGATACACTAAGTAAATTTGATGTGTTGCTCGGGTTTCGCCGGCGCGATTTCCTTTCCACCCTCTCCTTCAATTATCCGATAACCGCCAAGATCGATCTTGACCTCTCCCTGCGCACGTCATACAAAATGACCCAGCAATTCGTGATTGTCGGCAAATCCGATGGGATGACGGCGCGTGAGTCAAGTGACGGGGGGAGCGCAAAGCTGACGTGGCGAGAAGGGATCAATGCCCTTGCCGGCGGTGTCGACTATGACCATCTGGACAGTAATTACATCACATGGTTTCATCGTTTCACCGATAAATACGGGGTGTTCCTTAACGACACCCTCTCCTTGGGTGATTTCAGCATCACCCCCGGCCTTCGCTACGACCAGATGAGGCCGGTGGGGGACTTCTTCAGCCCGAGCCTGGGGGTTGCCTGGAACCCGACCGATAAGATCACCTTGCGTGCCTACGGGGCGCACGGCTACAGCCTCCCTCTCCTCTGTCCCGTATACAATCCAATACCCAGACAGCAAAAGGTAACGACCGTCCAGGCAGGGGTTGAGACGACCTACATCCCCTGGCTCTGGCTCAAGACCACCTTCTTCTGGAATCAATTGTCGGATGTCCAGGAAGCAGATCCCGCGGACTGGAGTAATATCCTACTTAAAAAGCAACTGAAACAGGGGGTGGAGGTGGAGGGGAAGACGGTCCCGATCTTCAACACCTCCCTCTCCGCCGGTTACACCTTTATAGACACGAAAGACAGGGAGACCGGCGCGACCCTGCGTGGGGTCCCGCGTCAACTCGTAAAGCTGGGGCTTCATTACGATGACAACAGCTCTTTCAGGGGAACGCTCCTTGGCCGCTATGGCTGTTTGAATTCACCAGCAGACTTTAACGGAAAGTACAACACGATTATCTGGGACCTCAGTCTGGCAAAGAAGGTGTTTAAGAGGCATGATACGGCAATCGAGCTTTTTTTCAACGCCCATAACCTCTTTAACGGCGCACAGTACAGTGGACAAGACGACTTGAAGAATGCTCAAAGATGGTTCGAGGGCGGGATCAGGTTCAATTTTTAATGATCGGTGGCACAATGCATATCTGATGTTTTAAGGCAGGCTTTTTGAGAGCTCTTTTTCTCACAATCTTATCCGGTCTCCTTTTCTCGGTGACATCCGTTTTTGCCCATGACATCCTGGTTGTCCAGAGTCTGCAGGTGAAACCGTTTGACGAGGCCTTGCGCGGCTTTCGCAGCGTCTGCAAGACCGAGTCGATAACCGTTGTGGTTTCCGGCGCACCGGGGGTCGATGTTTCAAGGACGGTCCGCGAGGAGAGGCCCGACCTGATCCTCGCCATAGGCGCCGATGCGCTCAACCGGGTGAAAAAGATCAGGGATATCCCGATAATCTATTCTATGGTGCTGAATCCGGAGAAGATAGCGGGGAGGGGTGATAATATCGCCGGTGTAAATATGAATCTTTCTCCGGGAAAATACTTGGGCCTGATGGCAAAGCTTAATCTGCCGAATCTGCGGGTGTGCGTTCTCTACGATCCGGCGCAAACCGGCAACATGCTAAAAAATATCCGGCAAACGGCCTTGGCAAAGGGTATTGAGATAACGGCGAAAGAGGTCCATAATCCCAAGGAAGTGCCCGAATTGCTCACGCGGTTGAAAGGGACCTGCAATCTCTTCTGGATGATCCCCGATCCGACGGTAGTGACCCCTGAGACCGTTGAGTTCCTGCTCCTACTCGCCCAGCAGAGCAGAGTGCCCGTTATCACCTTTGCCGGCAAGTATGTGGATGAGGGGGCGCTTGCTTCTCTGGATATCGACAGTTTCGATCTGGGGAAACAGGCAGGGGAAATGGCGAATAAGGTTCTGGACGGGACCCGGGTCTCGGAACTTCCCGATAGCGAAGCCAGGAAGGCGGTTCTGCGGATCAACCGGAAGGTCGCGAAAAAACTCGGCATCAACCTGGATGCCCTCGAAGGACCGATTCATCAGACTGAATCAGGAGCAACCTATCTGCCTGCAATACTCCAAATTGGGGCGAGGCTGGAGGGCGTTGTTGATTAGTTGACCATTCCTCTTTTCCCCGGCGATATCCAGCTCCTGCTCCGCATCAAGCAGACCGAGCTTTCCATCTTCAGTCTTTTACCCGTTACCGAGTTGGCCGTCATCTTCAATCACCGCCACGACCGTACCGGTCATCTCTATCGGGCTCCAGACTTTCAGACATTCTCTCCCATCCTTTCAGGATGCCGCGCAAATTCCGCATCCACAATCCTGGCGCATTTTCCCCTTCATCATTAAACGGCAGCGCCGGATAAACAATTTTCTATGCGGAGCGCGACCGGTATCGACTTTACCTGATTGCAGTTCCTTTTTCGTGAGTCCCAGGAATCCAGGAGAACGGTCTGATCCTGGATTCCTCCTCACTCCATCCCGATAACCTCGCAGTCAGCCTTGCCTGATTCAACCTTCCGCCAAATGGCATATTCAAGTTGACAGGCTGACCCGGTCCCCGTATGGGCCATCTGGAGCGGGATTACGATAATGAAAACGGCGCTTCCGGCGCACCTCATCTTACGGAGGGGGAATTATAGCGTTCCGCAATCATTTTTTTGTTGACTTATCTGCCAATAACCATTAAAAGATGTTCACTGTAAATTTCGGGAAGTGTCAGTAAGACGTGCTTACGCCATAATTCCCTGAGTGGAACGTATTCCGGCTTGATTAGCAGTATGCGTCGTTGCTATAAAAAGGTTAAGGCGGCGTATTCGGGTGAATATATTATATTTTCATAAAGCAGCACAAATCTTGATACAAATTGGAGGTAGTTACAATGGCGAATGAATGCAATGCAGGCAAAACAGAAGTGGCAATCAGCGATACCACGGGCAATCCGGCTCCGTTAGGTCTTTGTGCCTTCGGAATGACCACGGTTCTTCTGAACCTCCACAATGCCGGGTATTACCCGCTGGATTCCATGATCCTGGCCATGGGGATTTTCTACGGTGGCCTAGCACAGGTAATCGCCGGAGCCATGGAATGGAAGAAGAAAAACACCTTCGCCACGTTGGCATTCACCTCCTATGGCATGTTCTGGCTGACCCTCGTCGGCCTGATCGTCATGCCCAAGTTAGGCTGGGTGGACAAACCGACTGAAACTGGATTTGCGTCATACCTCATCGTCTGGGGCATTTTTACCGCCATCCTCTTCATCGGTACGTTACGCCTCAACAGGGCGCTGCAATTCGTGTTCGGCTCACTGGTTGTGCTTTTCTTCCTTCTTGCCTACAAACACGCGACCGGCGATGCTTCGCTCGAACATTTTACCGGATTTGAAGGAATCATCTGCGGCGCCTCCGCTATCTATACCGGTATGGCCCAGGTTCTCAACGAGGTGTACGGCAAGACACTTCTACCTCTCGGGCCGATGAAAAAGTAATAAAAGTCATAAAAGCAGAAGAGACATCCGCAAAAAAGAGGGGCATGTGTTTACATGCCCCTCTTTGCATTGTCCCCCTTCCCGCACCGGAATAGCGACTTTATAGGGCGTTCTCTATGGCCTCGCACAAGGTTTTCAATACCTTGATCCGGGCATAGTTCTTGTC
>JBGPID010000051.1:0-12472 GCA_041484725.1 Geobacteraceae bacterium
AGGTGCAACGATTGATTGAGCGTTTTGTTGAAACACTACCAAGAGTTTTCAGAGAGCGATTAGTACTTTTGGCCCCAGAATACGAGCAAAGTGTAAATATATCAAGGCATTACGGTCTGAAACTTATCTGCGAAAGTTGAGATACTAATATAAAATCAGCTTTGCCCAGTTAGATTTCTGACTATTTATTGCCGCCTTCACTTGAACAGCCATGGATTTGGCTTTATAAGGTAACTATTGACTGTGGTTGAAATGCAACCCGGTATTAGTAAAAAGAGTTCTTGTATTTATTTTTAGTGTGGTTTATTATATTGTCGCTTTACAATAAAACTACAATTATATATGCACATATATATATTGTAGATATACGATAATACTAAACCATTCGCGAGATTGGGACGGAAAGCCCACTGGGTCTCATTGAGACAGCCGGGCCGCCGAAATATCACAAGATATTTATGGCGCCCCGGTTTTTTTTGGGCAAAATCCGGCGAACAGGCCATTACGTTGGCAGGCTGCTAAAAGCAAGGGAGTGTCATCGGTCAGTAGAAAGAAGGGATTTTTCGATGCGGACTTCAGGCATTGAAACGGTACAGATAAAGTCATATCAGATCAATAAAAGGAAGATTATGATGAAAGTGGGTTGTGAAAAGAAATCAGGAATTGCGGGCAGAACCATTTATCTAAAAAAAGGAGGTTCCCATGTACTGGAAAAAACTAGCCTGTCTTGTTGCAGGAGCAGGGTTGCTGGCCGTAGGTTTTTCATCGGCCGTATTTGCATGTGATAATCACCACATCAACGAAGTGACGGTTCAGGCACCCATCGACGCAGTCGATTGTCAGGCTACACCTGCGACCGTCACCCTGCTCGGACTGACCATCGACGTGAGCAATGCAAGCTTCGGTTCTGACTGGCGCCACGGGAAAGGCGCTAACGACACGTGCTCCAAGCTGACGGTGGGCAAGACGGTGGCTGTGAATCTGGAATCCGATACCCCTGATGCTGGCCTCTTTACGGCAACCGAGGTGGACATGCGGGGTCACAGCGATAAAGGCGTGATAATCGCTGCGCCGCTTACGGCCGTAGATTCGGGCGGGGGCAGTGTCACCGCCCTGGGTCTGGTCGTGGATATCAGCAAGGCTGCCCTCCTGAATGACAGAAATCATCCTATTGATATGAGCCAACTCAAGGTGGATCAGTTTGCCGCTATTACATTGCCCTCAAATCAGACCCCGCTGGCTGCAAAGAAACTGCAGGTCCGCATCAACCAGGTTGAAGTTCAGGCCCCCGTCGACTCGACCGATTGTGCAGCTTCGCCTGCAACCATCAGCGTGCTCGGACTCAACATCGACGTGAGTAAGGCAACCTTCGGCCCCAACTGGCATCATGGTAAAAGCGGCGACTTGACATGCGCCAATTTGACGGTGGGGCAGACGGTGGATGTCTATTTGACCGGCGATACCCCTGACGCGACCGGCCGTTTGACGGCAACCGAGGTAGAAATGCGGGGTGACCGCCACAGTGACGTGAAGATCGCTGCGCCGCTTCAGGTCGTTGATCCGGCCGGGACCAACGTCACCGTATTGGGTCTGGCCGTGGATATCAGTAAGGCGATCCTCTTGAGTGACAAGGAAGAACCGATTACCGCGAGTCAGCTGAAGATGGGCCAGTTTGCCGGGATTGCATTGGCCTCAAGCCAGGCCCCGCTGGCGGCAACGGCACTGAAGGTCCACATCGACGAGGTTATCGTTCAGGCCCCCCTTGACGTGGTCGATTGCCAGGCCACCCCCCCGACCGTCAGCATGCTCGGTCTCACCATTGACATAAGCAAGGCAAGCTTTGGTCCCGAATGGCGCCGCTGGCACGGCGACAACTTAACCTGCGCCGATCTGACGGTGGGCCAGGTTGCGGCAGTGGAACTGGTGAGCGATCTTCCTGACCAGACTACCGGAATGCTGACGGCAACCGAGGTAGAGGGGCGGGGTGACTGCAAAAACGGCGTGAAGATCGCTGCCCCGCTCCAGGCCATCGTCATCGATCCGAGCGGGAACAATGTCACCGTCTTGGGTCTGGTCGTGGATATCAGCAAGGCAACCTTGAGGGATGATAATCTGCATACCATTACGCCGACCGATCTGGCAGTAAATCAGTTCGTCGGCCTGAAACTGGCAAATGCCCAGACCCCTCTAACCGCCACGCAACTGGTGGCCGAGAGCGGCATCCATGCGGTCCATGTTTTGGTGAGGGACGAGAAAGGGAAGCTGGTGAACGACGCCGCAGCCGATGTCAAGGCGGAAGTGACGGTCACCATCGCCAAGAAGGTCCATAAAATCCAGACCACCAGTAACGGGGCCATTCATTTGGCCGGCTTGCCCGCGGGCCGCGCGACCATCGTGGTGACGCGCGTCCATGACGGAAAAACCAGCAAGGCGACTGCCACGTTCATGGTCAAGGCTAAGGGCAATAATAAGATCATCGTAAAGCTGAAGCCTGTTAGCTAGGAATCCGGCCCAGCATTGCTCCTATGCCCGGGACGTTCATCGTTCCGGGCTTTTTTTACTGAATAAAAGGCCTGTGACATTCCAGCGAGACGAAAGGATCGCTTTTGTAGCACTGCAGAAAAGTGCGGTGCTTCACCGCGGATGGACTGTTACAAACTTGTCTATCGCGACTGTTCGAGCATCTCCTGCGCATGCTCCAAGGTCTTTTCCGTAATCTTCACCCCGCCGAGCATGCGCGCCATCTCCTTGACACGCTGCTCTCCGCCCAGACGGGTAACGGTGGTCCTTGTCCGCCCCCCTTCCACCTGCTTTTCCACCCGGAAGTGATGGTCGGCGAAGGCCGCCACCTGGGGGAGATGGGTGATGCAGAGGACCTGCTGGCCGGCTGCCACCCTTTTCAGCTTTTCCCCGACCAGGGCCGAGGTGGCGCCGCCGATGCCGCTGTCCACCTCGTCGAATACCAGGGTTGGCACATCGCTTTCCGGATGGACCTGTTTCAGCGCCAGCATGAGACGGGACAGCTCCCCGCCGGAGGCGATCCTGGCAAGGGGCTTCGGCGCCTCGCCGGGATTGGGGGAAAAAAGGAACTCAGCCCGCTCCATGCCGCTGGCCCGCGGCTCGACCAGCTTTTCCAGTGCTACCTCGAAGACGGCGTTTTTCATGGCCAGCTCGTGCAGTTCCTTTTCCATCGCCGTCTTGAGCGCCTTTGCCGCCTTTTCCCGGCGGGCCGAAAGATTCGCCCCGAGTGCCGCCATGTTTTCTTCCAGCTCCCGGAGTTTTCCGGTCAGATCATTGCGAGCCTCTTCCCGGCTCCCGAGCTGCTCCAGCTCCCGGTCAATCTCCTCCTTGCAGGCGATGATGCCGGCCACGCTGGGCGCATATTTCTTCTTCAGCAGATAGATAAGGTCGAGACGGTCGTCCAGCGCCTGCAGCCGCTGCGGGTCCGCCTCCACGCGTGAGGCATAGTCCCGGAGCGCCAGGGCCGCGTCTTCCAGTTGCAGATAGGCGCCGTTCAAGGTATCCGCCACCTCCGAAAGTGTAACGTCTATGTCCCTGATCTCCCCGACGCCGGCCAAAAGCTGCCGCAGATGGCCGAGGAGGCTGGCATCCCCTCCATAGAGGGAGTCAAACGCCATCTGGCTGTTGTACAGAAGCTTCTCCGCATGGACCAGGATTTGCCTCTCTCTCGCCAGTTCCTCTTCTTCGCCGGGGAAAAGGTGAGCTTTGCCGATCTCCTCACTCTGGAACGACAGCAGGTCGATCCGCCGCGCTGCTTCCCGTTCACCTTCATCGAGCCGTCTGAATGCAGCGAGGGTCTGGCGGTAGGTGTTATGGAGCGCGGCGAACTCCTCCCGCATGGTGGAAAGTACGCCGAAACCGTCGAGAAGCAGCAGGTGGTTGTCCGGCTTGAGGAGTGTCTGTGATTCATGCTGGCCGTAGATGTTGATCAGCTGGTGCGCCAGGTCGGTAAGGACGGCGATGGTAGAAAGCCCCCCCCCGACGAAGACCCGGTTGCGCCCTGATCGGGATACCATCCGCTTCACCAGCAGCTCGCCGTCGCACTCCCCCCCGCTCTCCGCAACTCCGGCGAGGATGCCGGGACTGCGGGAAAGGTCGAAGATGGCCTCCACGGTCGCCTCCTCCTCGCCGGTGCGGATCAGCTCAGCGGAGGCACGGGAGCCCAGGACCAGGTTCACCGCGTCGATGATGATCGACTTCCCTGCCCCGGTCTCCCCGGTCAGGACGTTCAGTCCCTCCCGGAACTCCACGTGAAGGTTGTCGATAATGGCGAAGTTTTTTATGAACAAGTCCGTTAACATTGGCTCACCAGGGACCAGGGACCAGGGACCAGGGACCAGGGACCAGGAAAAGCCAAGACTCAGTCGCCAGCCTTAAACTTTTACCCGTCTCCAGTCACCGGTCCCTGGTCACCGGTCCCATGTTCCTATCTTTCTCCCCATTTCAATTTAGTCCGCAATATCTCAAAATAATTCTTGCTGCTGGAGTTGACCAGACGCGTCCGGTGCTCGGACTTCCTGATCCGGATCACGTCGCCGCATTTCAGCTCTACACCGACCTGTCCGTCGAGGGTGAGGAACACGGCCTCGTTCACGCATTTCAGTTCCACCGTGATGACAGCGTCGCTTGCGAAGACGATCGGCCGGTTGGTGAGGGTATGGGGGCAGATGGGGGTGATGACGAGGCACTCCAGGTCCGGGTGGAGAATGGGGCCGTTGGCGGAGAGGGAATAGCCGGTCGAACCGGTGGGGGTCGAGATGATCAGGCCGTCCACCTTGAAGGTCGTGAGATAGTCGTCATTGACTGTCGTCTCCAGGTCGATGATCCGGGCAAGGACCCCCTTATTGATCACCACGTCATTCAGCACCTGCTTTTCATCCAGCTCTTCTCCGTTCCGGATCAAGGTAGCGCGCAGCATCATCCGTTCGGAAACGCTGTAATCCCCATTGAGACAGCGATCCAGGGAAGTACAGAGCTCATCCAGGGTAATTTCGGTCAGAAAACCGAGACTGCCGAGATTCACCCCGAGGATAGGCAACTGCCGGTCCCCCATCAGGCGTGCTACGGAGATGAGAGTTCCGTCCCCCCCCAGAACGACAACCAGGTCTGTCTCGTCGGGGATGTCGGTGATAATTCTCTCCTTGAAGTCTATGTGCCGCGCCAGATGGGCCTCCACCAGAGGAGAAAGCTCTTTTCCCCGCAACCATTCAATCAGCTGCAAGGCCACACCCTGACAGCGGGGATCATGGACTTTCGCAAAAATAGCGATATTTTTCATGGAATGGGCCTTTATTTGTGGTATAAATTCATTGTTTTACTAACATAATAACATGCTTCATGTCCAATGGAAAATCCTTGAGAAACGGGGAAACGGGGAAACGGGGAAACGGAGAAAAGGGTTATACCCGTTTTGGGGGAAATCCCCCCCGATTTTCCGGTTCACTATTCCCTATAAAGGAGCGCCATGAATAGGCAGTCAGACAAGCCCGAGAATCCGGTAATGGAACTGGATCCCCTGATGTTTATCATCAAATCGTTCCTGGAGCATCTGGAATTCACCCTCGGCAAGGACAAGTATACCGCCACCCAATTCGACATTTACAATGCCCTGGCCTACACGGTGCGCGACCGGATGGTGGATCGCTGGCTCGATACCCAGCAGGCCTATTATAACGAGGACCCGAAACGGGTCTATTACCTTTCCATGGAATTCCTTATGGGGCGCACCCTGGAAAACAGCCTCATCAATCTGGGAAAGTTCGACGAATTCCGGGAGGCAATGGAATCACTCGGTTACAATTTCGAATGGCTGATCAATGAAGAGCAGGAAGCCGGCCTCGGCAACGGCGGCCTGGGGAGGCTGGCCGCCTGCTTTCTCGATTCGATGGCCACCATGTCGATACCGGCGTATGGCTACGGCATCCGTTACGAGTACGGCATTTTCCGGCAGAGGATCGTGGATGGCGCGCAGGTGGAAATCCCGGACAACTGGCTCCGTTACCGCAACCCCTGGGAAATGGACCGCCAGGAACACCTCCATCCGGTCAAGTTCTACGGAAGGGTGACGACGATTACCGACGCGTCAGGCGGGACACACAGCAGCTGGGTTGATACCGAGGACGTGATGGCCATGGCCTATGACATCCCGGTCCCCGGCTACGGCACCAACACCGTCAACACAATGCGCCTCTGGAGCGCCAAGGCGACCCGCGAATTCGATCTCGATTTTTTCAACGTGGGGAACTATATCCGGGCAGTCGAAAAAAAGATGATGTCGGAAAACATCTCCAAGGTCCTCTATCCGGCCGATGATATCCCGGAAGGGAAAGAGCTCCGCCTGAAGCAGGAATACTTCCTCGCCTCGGCGACCATCTACGACGTCCTCTACCGGTTCCGGAAAACGCATACCGACCTGGGGCTTCTCCCCGACAAGGTCGCCATCCAGTTGAACGATACCCATCCGGCCCTTGCCATCCCCGAACTGATGAGGGTCCTCATCGACCATGAAAGGATGGAGTGGCGTGATGCCTGGGAGATCACCGTCAGGACCTTTGCCTACACCAACCACACCATCCTGCCGGAGGCGCTTGAAACATGGCCGGTCTGGTTCTTCGAGCATATCCTTCCCAGGCATCTGCAGATCATATACGATATCAACGATCATTTCCTGGACGAAGTGCGGGCGCGCTTTCCCGGCGATACGGAAAGGCTCGGGCGGCTCTCGCTCATCGAAGAACACTGGGAGAGAAGGATCCGGATGGCGCACCTGGCCATTGTCGGCAGCCATTCAGTCAACGGGGTCGCCACCCTCCACAGCGAAATACTGAAGAACGAGGTATTCCGCGACTTCTACGAGATGTATCCGGAACGGTTCAACAACAAGACCAACGGCGTCACCCAGCGCCGCTGGCTGAAGCAGGCCAATCCGCTCCTCTCCGGCCTCATTGACAGCGCTATCGGGGACGGCTGGACTACCGATTTATACCAGTTACAGAGGCTCCGCCCTCTTGCGGAGAACCGTGAATTCCGATTAAGCTGGCAGGAAGTGAAACGCCAGAATAAGCAACGGCTCGCCGCATACATACTCCATCACAACAAACTCGAGGTGAATATCGATTCCCTCTTCGACTGCCAGGTGAAGAGGTTCCACGAATACAAGCGGCAACTCCTGAATCTGCTCCATGTCATCACCCTCTACAACCGGATCAAGGAGCACCCATCTCTCGACATCGTCCAGCGCACCTTTATATTCAGCGGCAAGGCCGCCCACTCCTATATCATGGCCAAACTGATCATCAGGCTGACCAACGCGGTTGCCGAGGTTGTGAACAACGACCCTGACGTGGGAGCCCGGCTGAAGGTGGTGTTCCTCGCCGACTACGGGGTTTCGCTGGCAGAGAAGATCTTCCCTGCCGCGGACCTGTCGGAGCAGATCTCCACAGCAGGCACAGAGGCTTCGGGGACGGGAAATATGAAATTGGCCCTGAACGGCGCCCTCACCATCGGCACCCTCGACGGGTCCAACATCGAGATCATGGAAGAGGTCGGGCCGGAAAACATCTTCATCTTCGGAATGGATGCGCATGAGGTGACGGCATTAAGGAACCGCGGCTACAACCCGAGGGAAATCTATAACCGTCTGCCGGCGCTGCGCAAGGTGCTCGACATGATCGCCGAAGGGGAGTTCTCCCCGCAAAACCGCGACCTGTTCAAGCCGATCATCGACAACCTCCTCAATCAGGGGGACCGCTACATGCTCCTGGCCGACTACGCCTCGTACGTAAACTGCCAGGATGAGGTGGGGAAGCTCTATTGCGACAGCGATGAATGGGCGCGCCGGGCAATCCTGAACACCGCCGGCATGGGGAAGTTTTCCAGCGACCGTACCATCGCCGAATATGCCCGGGACATCTGGGACGTAAAGACGTTCACGGTAAACGACGCCGGCCATCATTGTGGAGAGGAAGGGAAGTGTCCCGAGGAGGAATGACCAGGGAACAGAGACCAACGACCAGTGATTAGTGATTAGTGACTTAAACCTTGAACGCTGAACTTTGCACCCTGAACGTGAACGAGTTTCTATGGACCTATTCGATAAAAAAGCTGCTGCCGACACCCTCAGGGAGGCGCCGCTCGCCGAGCGGATGCGCCCCCGTACTGTCGATGAATTCGTTGGCCAGGCGCACCTCCTCGGACAGGGAAAGCTCCTGCGGCAGCTGATCGAATCCGATCAGCTCACCTCCCTCATCTTCTGGGGACCCCCGGGTTCGGGCAAGACCACCTTGGCGCGGATCATCGCCAATGTGAGCAAGGCCCATTTCATCTTCTTTTCCGCCATTCTGTCAGGGGTCAAGGAGATCCGGGAGATCGTCAAAGAGGCCGAGGAAGTGCGCAAATACCAGGGGAAAAAGACCATCCTCTTCGTCGATGAGATCCACCGCTTCAACAAATCCCAGCAGGACACCTTCCTCCCCTATGTGGAAAAGGGGGTATTCACCATCATCGGTGCCACCACGGAAAACCCCTCCTTCGAGGTGATCGCCCCGCTCCTCTCCCGCTGCAAGGTGCTGGTGCTGAATCCCCTGGCCGACGACGAGGTGCGGCGAATCGTCCGTCATGCCCTGGCCGACCGGGAGCGGGGCATAGGCCTTTTGCAGCTCACGCTCGCGGATGACGCCCTCGCATTCATCGCCGGAGAGGCCCAGGGCGACGCCCGGGTGGCGCTCAACACCCTGGAAACTGCGGCACGGCTGGCGAAAAAGGGGACGATTGACCTGGAGACGGCCCGGGAGGCGGCGCAGAAGAAGCCGCTCCTCTACGACAAGGGTGGGGAGGAGCACTACAACGTAATCTCCGCCTTCATCAAATCGATGCGCGGCAGCGACCCGGACGCCGCCCTATACTGGCTGGCGCGGCTGCTCGAAGCAGGTGAGGAACCGCTCTTCATCCTGCGCCGGATGGTGATCCTCGCCTCAGAGGATATCGGCAATGCCGATCCGCGCGCCCTTCAGGTGGCGGTGGCGGCCCTCCAGGGGTTCCAGTTGGTCGGGCTCCCCGAAGGAAGGATCATCATGGCCCAGGCTGTCACATATCTCGCCACCGCCCCCAAGTCGAACGCATCCTATCTGGGGATCGACGCGGCCCTGGCCGAAGTGCGCGAAAGCGGCGCGCTCCCGGTGCCGCTCCATATCAGGAACGCCCCTACCAGTCTGATGAAGGAGCTCGGCTACCACAGGGGGTACCGCTATGCCCATGATTACAGCGAAGGGTACGTGGCCCAGGAGTACCTCCCGGATGAGCTTCTGGGGCGGAAGTTCTACGACCCCGCAGGACACGGTTACGAGAAGGCGATCAAAGAGCGGATGGAGTGGCTGAAGGGGAAGAGGGAAAAGGAATAAGCCCAGCGGGATGCACAGCTCACTTCATCCGCCATCGGTGGCCGCCCTCTGACATTCCACTCCCATGGAGGAAAGGAGATGGAACTGCGGGAGAGATTTGAGCAGGCAGCGGCGGCGCTGCAAAACGCCCATGCCATTGTCATCACTGCCGGCGCGGGAATGGGGGTCGATTCGGGGCTCCCCGACTTCCGCGGCGAGCGGGGGTTCTGGAACGCCTATCCCATGTACGAGCGGCTCGGGATCAGCTTCGTGGGGGCCGCCAACCCGGCCCACTTCGACCGTGACCCGGCCTTCGGCTGGGGATTCTACGGCCACCGCACCAACCTTTACCGGGAAACGGTTCCCCATGCCGGTTTTTCCCTTCTCCTCGACTGGTGCGGACGCTTCGGCCTCGACTGGTTCGTGGTCACTTCAAACGTGGACGGCCAGTTCCAGAAGGCGGGATTCGACGGGGAAAGTGTCCTTGAGGTCCATGGTTCCATCCACTTCCTCCAATGCACGAAGCCTTGTTCCGAGGCGGTCTGGGAGAACAACGAGACCATCACGGTCGACTTTGCCACCATGCGCGCCCGGCAGGTTCCGAAATGCCTTAGCTGCGGCGCTACGGCACGCCCCAACATCCTCATGTTCGGCGACTGGTCCTGGATCTCCGACCGGACTGCTGGCCAGGAACGGCGTTTCGACGAGTTCATCACCGACCACCGGGACCATCCCATGGTGGTGATCGAAATGGGAGCCGGCAGGGCAATACCCACCATCCGCCACACAAGTGAGCAGTTGGGCGGGCGCAACGGCGCCACGGTCGTTCGCATCAACCCCCGCGAGGGAGAGATAGCTCCACCCCACATTTCCCTGCCATGCAGAGCGCTCGAGGGGCTGGCCGGCATCGAGAGGGCGCTTTGCAGATGAGAATCCGGGCATTTCGCCAAAGAAACGAGAGAAAAACCCGGACAGGCGCATAAAACGAGGATTTATCAGGGAAGGTCGGAAAACGATCGCAGCACCGGAATGAATGCCTCACCGGTGAGGCGGGCGATGAGGGCGAGTAAATGTTCAGGCAGTGGGGCAAAGATTTGCAGTTTCCGGCCGGTGGCCGGATGGGTGAGTATTGTCCGGAAAGAGTGGAGGGCATGCCCAGCAAGACCGGGGACCAAGGAGCCGCCGTAGCGTTTGTCGCCCATGATGGGGTTCCCGGACAGCCTGAAGTGCTGGCGGATCTGGTGCATCCGGCCGGTTAGGGGGTAGACGGCGGCAAGCGACCCGTACTCTCCCTGGAAGAGCACTCGATAACGGGTCTCGGATTCCTTGCCGGCGAGAGGGACGACGATGGTCCCTTCCTCCGGCAGCCTCCCCGTGGCTATTGCCAGATAGAGTTTCCCCAGCCCTTCTTCCTTCACCATCCTGCCGAACATTCCGGCCGCAGTGGCGCTCTTGGCCATGATGATCACGCCGGAGGTGCCGCGGTCGAGTCGATTCACCGGCCGCAATTTCCCCTCGATTCCACGCTTCGCCAGCAATACCGCACCCAGATCCACCAGGTTGTGGTCGTCCACCTCTGCGGCGCGGTGTACGGGGAGACCCGGCTCCTTGTTGAAGACGATGATCCACTCGTCCTCGAAAAGGATGTCCAGTTCCGGCCTTTTCCCGCTCAGAAGGGTGTGCGTCCTGGCGCTTTCCTTGATACTCACCGTGTCGTCAAGCCTAAGGATCGTGTCGGGGAGCGATACGGCTCCGTTCACGGCCAGATGCCCCGATCTGACCAGCTTTTTCAGGTAGGAAAGTGGCGCGGCCGGGAGCAGGTTCTGCAGGAAGCTTTCCACTCGGCGGCAGTGATCGGCGGTTGTTATCCGATAGGTAATCATGGCTGCAGTATACCCTGACGCTGGCGCAAGCGCAATGTCAATAACGCTGCGTGTATCAATCATCCCGGAGAAGATGCCGTCACCGCCGGGGGGTAACCTGCTTGACATGGAATCCGGATTCGATTAGGGTGGAGAGAAGAAGGGGTGATGGATGGATTTTTTTGCCACAACGGCAAAGGGAATTGAGGAGGTCCTGGCGGATGAACTGACGGCACTCGGGATTGCCGTGGAGGCTGTTGAAGCCGGCGGGGTCCGCTTCACGGGCGATATGAACGACTGTTACCGCGCCAACCTCTGGCTGCGCACCGCCAGCCGGGTGCTGATGCCCCTGGCCTGTTTCCCCTGTGATACGCCCCAGGCCCTTTACGATGGGGTGCGGGCCATTTCCTGGTGTGACCTCATTACCCCGGAGATGACCCTGGCGGTTGACTGCAACCTGCGCGACTCCGCCATGACCCATTCCGGCTTCGTCGCTCTCAAGACCAAGGATGCCATTGTCGATGCGATCCGCGACCGCTTTGGCAGCCGGCCAGATGTGGATACCCGTGACCCTGATCTGCAGGTCAACGTCCACCTGGTGAAAAATCGCTGTACGGTGAGCCTGGATACCTCCGGCATACCGCTTGACCGGCGCGGTTACCGGCTCGAGCGTAATGAGGCGCCGCTTCGGGAGACCCTGGCGGCCGCGTTGCTCATGCTTTCCGGCTGGGACGGCACGGTTCCCCTGGCGGACCCCATGTGCGGCTCGGGGACGATTCCCATCGAGGCGGCGCTCAAAGCGGCCTGCCGCGCCCCGGGGATACTCCGTGCCGGGTTCGGCTTCAAGCGCTGGCCAGGGTTCGATGCCGGGCTGTGGCGAAGGCTTTTGGAGGAAGCGCACGATGCTGCGCTCGATTCATTGCCGGCGCAGGTCTTGGGCTGCGACCGGTCGGCCGGGGCGCTGAAAATTGCACGGCAGAACTCTGCCCGGGCCGGTGTCGCGGCAATGATTACCCTGGCGCAGAGGGAGTTGAGTGACTTTGTTCCCCCCACCGGCCCCGGGATTCTCCTGTTCAACCCGCCCTATGGGCTGCGGCTCGGCGAGGAAGAAGCGCTGAAACCGCTTTACCGGAAAATCGGCGATATCATGAAACAGCGCTGCACCGGGTACACGGCCTATCTCTTCACCGGCAGCGCGGATCTCGCAAAATG